>WJJR01000227.1 GCA_014729565.1 Candidatus Zixiibacteriota bacterium
ATCGACGCGCGCGGCCTGATTGTGTGTCCGGGATTTATTGATCTACACACACACCTGCGCGAACCGGGCCGTGAAGATGAAGAGACGGTCGAAAGCGGATCGTGGGCCGGTGTGCGCGGCGGTTTCACAACGCTCTGCTGCATGCCCAACACCGAACCGGCGATTGCCGATCAGGGAACGGTGAGGTTTGTGCTCGACCGTGCGCTGGCGGCGCCGGGCAAAGTCCGCCCGATCGGTGCCATTACGCGCGAACGCAAAGGGGAAACCCTCGCCGAAATCGCCGAAATGGTGAGCGCCGGTGCAGTCGCGTTCTCCGATGACGGCAGTCCGGTCGTCGATGAGGGACTGCTCAAGCGGGCCATGGAGTATTCGCGCATGTTTGATGTGCCGATCGTGTCGCATTGCGAAACGCCGTCACTGTCGCGCGGCGGCGTCATGAACGCCGGTGCGGTGTCAGCGCGTCTCGGTTTGCCCGGAATTCCCAAGATTTCTGAAGAGATTTGCGTTGCGCGGGATATTGCGTTGGCGAAAGTGGCCGGATCCCGGTTCCACGTCTGCCATGTGTCATCGGGGGGATCGGTTGAGATCATTCGGGCGGCGAAACGAGACGGTGTTCGCGTTACCGCTGAAGTGACACCGCATCATTTGATCCTGACCGATGACTTGATCGCGCGTGACTTCGATCCCTTGTACAAAGTCAATCCACCACTGTGTACGCAAGCCGACGTCGATGCGGTGCGCCAGGGCCTGGTTGACGGCACGCTCGATTGCATCGCGACCGATCATGCGCCGCATGCCTGGCAGGAGAAAGACGGGGAGTTCGATCTGGCGCCGTTTGGAATGATTGGTCTGGAAACCGCGCTCGGTGTCTGTCATCGCGCGTTGATTGAGACCGGTCTGATGCAGTGGCCGGAGTTGATCGATTGTCTCACACGCCGTCCGGCCGACGTGTTCGATCTGGACACCGGTCGGCTGACGCCCGGTGCTCCGGCGGATATCACCTGCTTCGACCCGGAGGCCGAGTGGACGGTGAGGGTTGAGAATACCCATTCGCTCTCAAAGAATTCGCCTTATTTGGGATGGACGATCCGCGGTGTTGTCCGTGCGACAATCGTCGACGGTCAACATGTATTTCGCGGTGATCAGGAATCGCAAGTGACAGCAGCGGGCTCCGGCAATACGCAAGAGCAGCCGGTGGCACGCTGAGCGTACGAAAGTTGAGATACGAACATGAGTGCCGGACCAGTTGATAAGTCGACATCGATAGACGTTCCCTTTCTGGACTTGAAAGCGCAATACGCGTCGATCAAAGACGAAGTGCGGACCGCCATCGATGCTGTGCTGGAAAAATGCGCCTTTGTGCTCGGTCCGTTTGTGAAGGAATTCGAAGACAACTACGCACAATTCTGCGGAACGAAACATTGTGTAGCGGTCGATACCGGCACGAGCGCACTGCACATGGCATTGCTTGGCGCCGGGATTGGACCCGGTGACGAGGTCATCACCGCCGCCAATACGTTTATTGCCACCTGTGAAGCGATCAGCTACTGCGGCGCGAAACCGGTCCTTGTCGACATGGATGAGACCACCTATACGATCGATCCCAAGCTCATCGAAGCGGCGATCACATCGAAGACCAAAGCGATCATCCCGGTGCACTTGTATGGCCGTCCCGCCGATATGGATCCGATCCTGGATATCGGCAAAAAGCATGGCATCCCGGTGATTGAGGATGCCGCGCAGGCGCACGGCGCAACGTACAAGGGCCGCACCGCCGGCTCGATGGGACTGGCCGGATGCTTTTCGTTCTATCCCGGAAAGAACCTGGGCGCCTACGGCGAAGGCGGCGCGGTGGTGACGAATGACGATGCACTGGCCGACCGTATCCGCATGCTGCGCGACCACGGCTCCCGGCAGAAGTACCATCACGACGTTGTGGGGTATAACTATCGGATGGAAGGAATTCAGGGGGCGATCCTCAATGTGAAGCTGCGCCATCTGCCGGAGTGGAGTCAACGGCGCCAGGCGCACGCCAATCGGTATCGGGATTTGCTGGCCGACGCGAATCTGCAATTGCCACCGCCCGACGGGGAGATCCAGTCGGTGTACCACCTGTTTGTCGTGCAGGTCGACGACCGGTCGCGTTTCCAGGAGGATTTGCGCGATGAAGGGATCGGAACGTTGATCCACTATCCGATTCCGGTGCACCAGCAGAAGGCGTACGCCGATCATGATTGGCCGTCTTTCCCCGTGACGGAACGCCAGGCAGGGCGTATCGTGTCGCTGCCGATGTTTCCGGAGATGACCGAGGAGCAGATCGTCCATGTGGCCACCGTCGCGACCCGGTCAGTGAATCTCTAAGACGTACTCTGAGCGTATTCAGCATATGGCCAAGAAGACACGCGCCCGGGAGCAGCCACCAAAACAGACGGCGCCCGAGCGTCCGCCCGCGACGGTTCAGATGTGGCGGGCCCTCGCGGACAGTCCGGGTGTTCGCTGGACGGCGTTCGCGGTTGTCGTTCTGTTGATTCTTGCGGCCCGGTTCGTGCATCTGGGCGCCGATCCGCCGACCGATGTCTCGTGGAGCCATGCGCTCTTCACCGATCCGCCGCAGTACACCTCCTACGCACGCAATGCCGTGGTGTTCGGCGAATGGAATCCAATCGGCGACGATCGGTTGATCTTCTTCCAGAAGAACATTACCGGTATTGTCACTTACATCGTGTTTGCCATCCTTGGACCCGATGTCTCGTCGGGCCAACTCGTGGCGATTCTCCTCAATCTGCTCGCGCTGGCCTTTGCGATCGGTATTGCACATCGTTCGTATGGGTTTTACGCGGGTGTCGGTACCGGTCTGTTCTTGTCACTGAATTATCTGTTTGTCAGCTACAGCCGCATGCCGTTTCTGGAGGTGGCGTCGAATGCGTCGCTCGTGGCCGGTTTGTACTTTTTGCTGTCATCGCGCAAGATTTGGTGGATGGCGATTCTTGCCGGGTTGGTTGCCGGTCTGGGAACATTCTTTGGCAAGGTGACAGCTCTGCATGCGGCGCCGATGTTCCTGCTGACGGCCATACTGATCGGGTGGCAAGCCGAGTCCGATTCGAAAGGACGGCGTTGGGCGCGGCCGATTGGCTATGCCGCGGGGTTGCTGGTCATCTATGGTGCGTGGTATGTGTACGCCTACATGCCGGCCTCACAGCAAGTGTTGGACTATCTGCAGGAACAGTCACTGTCACTCTATGGCACTCCGGTCGGGCTGACATCACTCTCGGGTTTTATCAACCAGTGGTTCTCCTTCAGCATCAACAACCGTCTGCTCACCTGGGGACCGGTGTTTTCGGTGCTGGGAATCCTGGGGATGGTCGGATTGGTTGTCCGCAATCTGCCCCACTGGTCCTTCCGTGATGTTCTGAAACAGATGGATCCGACGGCGTTGGCGGTGGTGGGCTGGTTCTGGTCAGCCTGGGCGGCCTTCATGCCGTTCAACTACCGTCCGGTGCGTTATCAGATCGTCTTGTTGATTCCGCTCGCCATTGCCGCCGGGTGGCTGGTGTCGACGGCCCTGGTTGGTACATACACGCGGCCACGCAAGGAACGCCCCCGGAGCGTCTCCTGGTGGGCGATTCTGCCATTGGCGGTGATCTTTGCGACGACTTTGCAAGTGATGGTAATGCCGCATGTGTTGAATATGAATCGTGCCGATGCGCTGTCGCGCGGCATTACCCTTGCCAGTTTGTTCGGGATTGTGTTGGCGGCGATTCTTGTTGTCATCAAGCGCAAAGAGACCGGTGGATCGTTGGTCTCAGCACCGACACGGAGCGCGCTCAGTTGGGCTGTGGTTGCTCTGTTGGTCGTGTTTCTCGTCAATCAGGGTCGTCATTTCGTGCGCTGGTGGTCGAATCCGCAGTATTCGATCGAATACGCCAATCGTGATCTCAAGCGCATTCTGTCGCATGAGGCCGTGTTGACCGGCGGGTACGGCACACCGCTCGCGCAGAGCGACAGCATGAAGACATTCCCGGCGATGTTCGGTGTATCCGAAGTCGACCGTGACTTTTTCGCGACGTTTCCGGTGACACACGTGGCCGAAGTTGATGATCAGAATCAGCCGTTTAACAAGAACTATCCCGGCATTGCCGGTCGTGCACCGCGTGTGACAACCTATACGATTCGCAACCTGCCGGTGAAGATTGTCCGAGTGGCCGAATTCGGCGGCAATCCTCAAGCCGAGCAATATCCGCTGTCTGCCTACGAGGATATGCGCCGGCGGACGGCGGACCTCACACTGGACTCCCTTCTGACATTTCTGCCCGCGTGGATTGCGGATTCGGGCAATCACTTCTCCGGATGGCGGTGGCTGGGCGATGCCTATTCGCGCGCCAACCGTCTGGAAGACGCGCTCGATGCCTACGAGCACGCGGCCGCGTTTTTTCCCGATGATTTTTTCTTGTGGGCGCAGATTGGCGATATTTCTTGGGAGTATTACCGAACGGGTGGCGCGACAGAGTATGGGGATCGAGCCATTGAATCGTGGTCGCGAGCGCTGGAGTTGAATCCCCGTAATCCGCAATTGCTCGCGCGCCTGTCAAGTGCCGGTGGATCATGAGCCGTTATCAACGAAAGCAACGCATTGACGTGTCGGTTATCGTACCGGCGCATAATGAAGAAGACAACGTTCAGCCGCTCCTCGAACAATTTGCCGAGCTGGCCCAACGGTCGCGCTTCAGTCTCGAAGTGATCATGGTCGATGACGGGTCGACGGACCGGACGCTGCCGCGGCTGGTCGAAATGCAGAAACGGCATCGCTTCATTCACATTGTGTCGGTGCCGACCCGTCGTGGACTGACCGAAGGGCTCGAAGCCGGGTTTTCGGTCGCCAATGGCGGCATCCTCGTGTTCTATCCGGCCGACCGGCAGTTCCATCCCAACGATATTCCCAAGATGGTCGAGAAAGTGCGCGAGGGATACGATCTCGTTACCGGACGCAAAATCGGCCAGTACAACAAGCGCGTTGTCTCGGGCGTGTATAATAAGATTTCGCGCATACTATTTCCGTCGATTCAAGTTACCGATCTCAATTCGGTGAAAGCGTTTCGCCGGGAATTGGTCAATGTCTTCGACTATCGCCATGATTGGCATCGGTTCTGGGTGGCGATTGTGGCCGAAGCGGGGTTTCGTATCGGCGAGGTCGATGTCACTCTCTATCAACGGACGCAGGGGAAATCGAAGTTCGGCATCTGGCGCATTCCCGGTGCGGTGCTCGATCTGCTGGCGGTGAAATTCCAATATCACACCATGCGGCGGCCGTTGTGGTATTTCGGATTTATCGGATCTGTTTTGCTGCTGGCCGCGTTCGTGATCGGCGTCTGGGCGTTGTATGAACGATACGTGCTGGGAGAAGGGCACCGGCCGTTAGTGTACCTGGTCATGACCCTCGGCATCGCCGGGATCGTCTTTTTCACGCTGGGATTCCTGGCCGAATCGGTCGCGGGCATTCGAGAACGGGTGGAGTTGGTCAGAGGGCTGCCGCGGCGGAGTTTCTACCAACCGCCGTCGCGTGGCTCATCGCACTCCTCCGATGATCGCGGATCCGATACGCAATCGCAGCAGTCACGATCTGATTCCCGGTCGTCGCGGGGACGATCGCGCGGTGGTGATCGCGACCGTGGCGGACGGCGTGGTCGCGAGGACCGTCGCGGTGGGCGCAGTCGGGACCGGAGTCGAGACCCCGGCGAATCGGATTCAAAGCGCGCCCCGTCTCAGGCACCAGAAAAGGACTCCTCCGACAAGCAATCGTCTCCCCGGTCATCACGGGACTCACAGCCAAAACCGGAGGAGCGGAAGCGCGACAATTCACCATCGCGCCCGGTGGTGGAGAAGACTCCTGAGACGACATCAGCGCCTCCCGATAAACCACGGCCTGCCGAAACATCGGATGACGACTCACGACCGAAGGAAGCCTCCTTTGGACGAAGGAATCGTCGCTGAGGCGTGCTGCCGTGAGCAACGACCGTCCCGACCGCACGATCCTCTTACTCACACACAACTACCCGCGACATCCGGGTGACTTTGCCGGTGCCTTTGTGGCACGGTTGGCCGAATTGCTTGTGCACCGGGGCTACCGTGCAGTGGTGGTCGCGCCTCATGCACCGGGAACGGCGGAGCAGGAGACGGTCAACGGTGTAGTCATTCGCCGTTTCCGATACGCGTCCGACGATCGGGAAATCATCGCCTACCGTGGCGAGCTGGGGAAGATCTCCCTGTGGGGTCCGCAGGGCTTGTGGGCGTACCGGCGTTTTCTGCGCGCGTTCACCAGGGCCGCACAGGCGGCCTGGCGTGAATTCAATCCG
>WJJR01000228.1 GCA_014729565.1 Candidatus Zixiibacteriota bacterium
CGAACCTATGTGTGCGCCCTCCCGCGCAACTTGTGGGACAACCTCAGGGCGTCAGGGGCAGCCGGCCAGAGCCACCCGGCGCTTTACTCGACTGCTAAATTTTTCGCATTTTTGCTTGACACCGACCAATCGAGTGCTAATTTATTAGCAGTTAACGCCGATACCACCGGGAGGACTGTGCGGCGGTACGAGGAGGGAGACAGCGTGACCAAAGGTCTGATCCAAAAGCTGACACGGCGCGAACGCCAGATCATGGACATCGTGTATAAAGACCACAGGGCCACGGCGGCCGAGATTCACAGCCAATTACCCGATCGCCCCAGCTATTCATCGGTCCGGGCATTGCTCCGCATTCTCGAGGAGAAGAGATTCTTAAAGCACTCCACCGACGGCCGCCGCTACGTGTATCGTCCCGCGATCGCACCCGAACGCGCCAAAATGAGTGCGTTGAAGCACATGTTGAACACCTTCTTCGACGGGTCGGTTGGCGGCATGGTGGCGACCTTGATGGACATGTCAAATTCCGAACTCAGCGATGACGAATACGCACAGTTGCAGGACGCCATTGATAGAGCACGCAAAGCGAGGAGCTAACCCATGGACACCATTTCAAACCTAATTCCCTTCGGGCTGAGCGCAACGGCACTGGCCGAAATCGGGATTGGCTCTGTCGCCAAGGTGTCGGTCATCCTGACACTGGCGTTGCTTGCCGAATTGGTGTGGCGTCATCGTACCGCCGCTACCAGGCATCTTATCCTCACGCTGGGATTGCTCAGCACTTTGTTCATTCCCATCGGTTCGGCGTTGTGGATCGCATTTGACCCGACCTCGCTTCCGGTGGTCAACGGTGTTGATCTCGTGCAACGCGCCGCCGGCAGTGTTGCGTTAGGAGAGATCGCCGTCACGCCCAATCTCGCGCTGCCGAGTTGGTGGACGTTGGCGGTTGTTGTATGGCTGGCCGGCGTGGTGTTATTGGCCATCCGGGAACTCGCCGGTTACATCCGGACGCGTACCGTCGTGCGGCAGGCGCACGAGATCGACAACTCTGACATAAAGGCGCTCTTCGCTGACTGTCTCGCCGTAACCGGCATCCGTCGTCCCGTCCGTCTGCTGGCGCATTCGGAACAGCCGGTTCCGTTCACTTGCGGTCTGTTCCGCCCAGTGGTGGTGTTGTCCGCGCGCGAACTGGACGGCAATCGCGATCACGCGCGACGCGTCATCCTGCATGAACTGGCGCACGTGGAACGTCTCGATAGCGTCGCGAACGCCGTCGCCGGATGGGTGAGTGTGCTCTTCTGGTTTCATCCATTGGTCTGGCTGGCGACCCGCCGTTTGCATATCGAGCAGGAACGCGCCTGCGATGATCGCGTGGTGCACGGTGGCGAGTCGGCCGCCGAGTATGCTGAGTTTCTGCTGGGTTACGCGCGCGATCTGCGTAAACGTCTGGCTCTGTTGCCGGAGGGGATGACCTTTGTCCGTGCCCGGTCGCTGCGTGCGCGCATCCACGCGCTGCTCGATCCACAGCGGCATATGCGCCGCACCGGCCGCGTGGCGATGGCTGTCTGTGTGACCACCGCCCTCGCCGGTGTGCTGTTGCTCTCCTGTGTGCGCACACCGACCGCCGAGAAGAATACCGACAGCCAGGCCAAGGCCGCTGCGATACCGTCGCCCGACGAATTCATCGAGGTTGATGATATGCCTGCGATGGTCAAATCGGTGGACCCCGAATATCCCCAGGCGCTCGCCGATTCCGGAGTTAGCGGAACGGTCTGGATTCGTGCATTGGTCGACACCGACGGCACCGTAGCCGAGGCGCATACCCTGAACCCGAACAAGCACGACGCGTTCAACACCGCAGCGATCCAGGCCGCCTACAAAAACGAGTTCACGCCCGCACAAAAGAACGGCAAGCCGATCGCGGTCTGGGTCACCTATAAAGTCACATTTAAAATGTCGGCCGACGGCAAAGATGAGGACTGCTAGGCGTCTTAATCTCTGGGCGTGTTCTAAGGAACACGCGTACAGATCGAGACATCGGCATCAGGCGACTTCATACCTGCCAACACCCCACTCTTGTGGTGAGTCCGCGGCGCCGGACCGAAATTAGCCGGATGATTGCGATACCAATAAACGAACTTCGAGTCCACAAATGGAACAACGGTTGTCAGCGCAACGCTACCCACAGTAGAACTGTGGGGTAACCGGCACGGACAGGGATAGTTGTGCCACTGAGATCGTGGACACTCCGTCGCTCCGCGGCCCTGCGTTTCCGACACACTCGATCACCACGCACACGGCGACAAATCAAAACCTCCGGCTCGATCGCGCTCCACCGGAGGTTTGAGGTGTTTTGTTGTGACTGTCTATAGCTTTTGTACGTTGTCTGCCTGTGGTCCTTTCGGCCCTTCCGTGACATCGTACTGCACGCGATCACCTTCGGCCAGAGATTTAAATCCCTCGCCCGCGATCGCGGAGTGATGAACAAACACGTCCTTGCTGCCATCCTCGGGCGTAATGAATCCAAATCCTTTGCTGTCGTTGAACCACTTGACTGTACCTTCCGCCATGACGCACGTCCTGTTCTCGTCGAGGGACGATTCGGCGTCCCCTGTCCGTTGCCACAATGGCTATTGGAACCAGTTAGTCTTCTCCTGCAGTGGGCAGGAAGTGGGTGACCGTCAGGCTGTTCCGCCGATGTCCGACCACGTCAAACCAACTACCCACAGCCACAGTGTCGTCCCTTCGCGGGAGATAATCAAGCACCCCGTGAAACCTGACCTCAGAATCGTGGAGCCGATCGGGCACCTGCCCGGAGATTGGTGCTCTCAGGAGCCTGCCATGCCCCCCCACTGACTGCCTCCCCACCCGCCGTGTGGCTCAGCACAGGCGGTTGGCAGACACGGACTTGGTCGGGAGCACCCGGCGCCCCGCCGCGTCAAGGGCACCCGGCGGGCCACCCAGTATCATGAGCACCCCGCGGTTGGATCTGTTGTGCAATCGGAAAGGTGGGCCACTGACGTTCGGGCGTGTTGAAAAACGTGTGTGATTGCTGATGACGTGTTGTTGTCCGGGCGTATTGCATACGCCCGCTGCGCGTAACCCTTACGGAGAGAGGGCGTACTCAGTACGCCCGGATGGTGAGTTTCTCGATACCTGATATGATCACATCTTAGGCTTTTTCAACAGGCCCGTCCGTCAGTGGTAGGAGTTGTTCTCACGCACTGACCAAGGTCAGTGGCACACCATGGATCGGTCAGGGGCACTCGGCACTCTCGGGATTGATCACAAGCACTCGATGTCGTCGCCCGGAACCAGTCGGCTTCAACCGACTTAATGCTTTCTGATACCCGGCTCTTGTGGTGAGCGAAGGCGAACCATCAGCCGGGTGATTGCGACACCAACGAACATTTCTCGAGTCAATCCAAGTGCTACGACCGGGTGGCTGCAAGCCCTGACGAGGGTCGTCATGGGCACCCGGCACCGGGCGGATGGGGCACCCAGCCTTGATTTGGAACGAGACGTACGTCAATAC
>WJJR01000032.1 GCA_014729565.1 Candidatus Zixiibacteriota bacterium
GCAACGATATCATCTTCCGACGCGTCCGCCGGTAGTGCCACTTGCCCCCGCAATTTGCCGTTGACTTGCACGGCGATGGTTTGCGTGTCGCTGGGGAGCGCGCTCTCATTAACCTGGGGCCACGTGGATTTGAACACACTGGGTCCGAAGCCCAGATGCTCCCACCATTCTTCCGCCAGATGCGGCGTCAACGGCGCCATCAGCTTGACCATCGTGGCCGCGCACACCCCGCGCAGCGGCACGCCGAGCTGATCGCCGGGAGCGGCTTCGTTGAGCAACTCCATCACTGCGGCAATGTGCGTATTGAGCTGCATGTTGTCGAAGTCGCGGTCGACCTTTGCGATCGTCTGATGCAGCTTGCGGTAGACGGTCCGATCGGTAGTGTTGAGATCGTCAACCGAAAACTGCGCATCGGGATCGAGTTTCTCTTTCCCCAGTGATTCTTTGGTGCTGCGGACGAACTGATCAAGCTTCAGCAGAAACCGCTCCGCACCGACCATCCCGGCCTCGCTCCAGAGCACCTCGCGGTCACCCGGTGTGGCGAAGAACATCGCCACACGCACCGGATCGACACCGTGTTGTTCCATCATGTCGATGGGCGATATCACATTTCCGCGCGACTTTGACATGACAAAGCCCTGACTGTCGAGCACCATGCCGTGATTGAACATGCGGGTCGCCGGTTCATTGACCGTCAGCCAGCCGATATCCTTCAGGAACTTCGTGAAGAATCGGAAATAGATCAGGTGGCCGGTGGCATGGGTGATGCCGCCCATGTAATAGTCAATGGGGAGCCACGCCGCCGCCTTTTCCTTATCGAACGGCGCCTTCTTATTCTTGGGATCGACGTAGCGCAGGAAATACCACGATGAGCACATGAATGTGTCCATCGTATCGGGATCGCGTTGCGCGTCACCGTCGCATTTCGGGCATTTAACGTTCATGAACTCGGGTACGTCCGCCAGCGGCGATCGTCCCTTGGGCAGAAAATCGATGTCACCCTTGGGCAGCAGCACCGGGAGATCCTTCTCCGGGACCGGCACATACCCGCACTGCTCACACTCGATCATCGGGATCGGCGCACCCCAATAGCGCTGACGCGAAATCAGCCAGTCGGTGAGGTGATATTGCTTCTGCGCGCGGCCGATCCCCTCGCGACACACATAGTCAATGACGGCATCGAACCCGGCCTGTCCCTCGAGACCGTTGAATTGCCCCGAGTTGACCATCGTGCCCCAACTCGACTTCGCTTCGGTCATCGTGTTGGGATCGAGCTCCTCGTCACCTTCCTGTATGACCGGACGGATGGGCAGACTGTATTTGCGCGCGAATTCGAAATCGCGCTGATCGTGCGCGGGCACCGCCATGATGCATCCGGTGCCGTATCCGGACAGCACATAGTCGGCCACCCACAGCGGAATCAGTTCATCAGTGAGCGGATTTGTGACGCGCACACCGGTATCGAATCCCGACTTGTCTTCCGACGGGACATGGTCTTCTTGCTGCTGCCGTGCACGTGCTTCCTTCGCAAACGCCTCCACGGCCGCACGACGATCGTCCGGAACCGGCAGCTCGGGAAGCAGTGGCGAATCGGGGGCGATACACATAAACGTCACGCCGAAGATCGTGTCGGGCCGCGTCGTAAAGATCGGGAACTTGCTCCCGTTTTCGAGCGTGAAGTCGATTTCGGCGCCGTACGACCGCCCGATCCAATTGCGCTGCAGCGCGCGCAGATTGTCGGGCCAGCCGGTCAACTCATCCAGATCGTCCTGCAGACGGTCGGCGTACTCGGTGATTTTGAAGTACCACTGTGTCAGGTTCTTCGTCTCGACAGCGCTCTCACACCGCCAACAGACACCGCCGGCTGCCTGTTCATTGGCCAGTACGGTATTGCAGGTTGGACACCAGTTGACATTACTCGCCTTGCGGTATGCCAGCCCGTGTTTGTACAACTGGACGAACATCCACTGCGTCCACTTGTAGTAATCCGGCATACACGAGTTCACCTCGCGGGACCAGTCGAAGGAAATGCCGATGCGCTGCAGCGTGGCCCGGGACTGCGCGACGTTCTTGAGCGTCCACTCCTCCGGGTGCATTCCGCGATTGATTGCCGCCTGCTCCGCGGGCAGCCCGAACGCGTCCCATCCGAACGGATGCAGCACCTGATGGCCCTCCATCATCCGCTTGCGCGCGATGGCGTCGGTCATGGTGTAATTCCGAAAATGCCCCATGTGGATGTTGCCCGACGGATAGGCAAACATCGGCATCACGAAGTATTTCTTGTCCGGATCGGGTTTGTCCGGCGCGCGGAACAGTTTCATCTCCTCCCACCGTTGTTGCCATTTGGGGGCGGGGTCGGGGAGTTTGCCGCGGTGGGTGGTTGTTGTCGTATCGAATGAGTCCTGCATGTTCATCTCCGCAGAATCACCTCGGTCTTTCCGGATCGATTGACCAGTTGATCGGATTGTACATGATGTAGCGACGGATCTCGAGTAGATCTTCTTCATACCGGATAATGTGCTCATAGTAGTTGCGCTGCCAGAATCTCATGCCTGGAGTTCGGCGCTGGGCATTGATGCGCTTCGTACTCTGATACTTGAAATACGCTACAACCTGTCCTAAGGTCGGGTGACGTAGGGGCGCGGTCTCCGCGCCCTTCGCGCGTAACCTCGTCGATACACCGTAGGTATCCTTTCCGGCCGCGGTAGGGCGGGGAGACCCCGCCCCTACGGATTCCTCGAATATCAATATGCCGTGGACGTGGTTTGGCATGATGATGAATTCATCCAGCTTCACGCTGTCAAAGTGGATCGGAATCGTATACCAGCACTCCTTCGCAATCCTTCCGCACTCAGTCAAGAGGACATTATCCTCCATGACGACACCTAGCGCACACGCC
>WJJR01000229.1 GCA_014729565.1 Candidatus Zixiibacteriota bacterium
CGGGCTGATCTCGGTGAAGAACAACAGCATCTTCACGTCGGCGACTTTGTTGTACGGCGAGTTGATGAACGCGGCCAGCGCCTGCGGGGGCATCTGCCAGAAGATGGCCCAGACAAAGAATCCAAGGAGCAGATATTTCAGTGAGCGTAAGGGAGTGTCGACAAAGCGCGGCAGCTTGCCTTTCCACTTATGAATCTTGCGACCGGCGGCGCCGACCGCTTCGGAGATGAATCCGACCGGGCAAACCCAACCGCAGAACGATTTCTTCAGTAGGATCGATGAGACAATGGCCAGACCAATGATGATCGTCGCGGCGGGATGGATGTTGTTGAGGACGCCGTTGATGAACCAGTCACGCAGGCCCATGAGGCCGGAAATGGGGAGGAATGACTCCACTCCGGGTGGTCGAGTGGGAGCCGGCCCGGTGGCTCCGGCTTGATGGAACGCAACAAAGCGATAGAATTCCCACCCGATCCAGATTGTGATCCCGGCCCAGAACGCCTGCGACCAGAAGCGCCAGTCGATCCGCCCATCGGGTTTGCGCCGGATGATCTTTACCTTGGGCTTCCTGCGCGGTGTCTGCTTGTGCGCTTGTGTCTTGTCCATCACCGTCGTCATCGGCAGTCCCTCCCGGACGTCCTCACTGTCCGGCGGAAAAATCGGGACAATAAGCATCCGGTGTGTCATCGGCCTGTCACGTGGATGCTATTTCGGACTAATTTGTCCGAAATTGACAGAAATCGGACCGTTCAGGGTTGCATTTTTTGCTTGGCAAGGGCTGAGGATTTCGTATTATCGGGCATCTCGAAGTGACAACTGGGGCTGGGGGCTATGAAGTCGAGATTCGACTGGCGCGGTACATATTTCAACCTCGTCAGCTTCGTAGCGATTGTGGTTTTGCTGGTGGCCGTGATCATCGCGGGGAACAACATCCTGCAAATCGCGATGCCACAAATGTCGTTGTCGCAGCATGAGTGGCGGCAAGTGGAATCGTTCGAGGCGTTCAAGCGATTCCATCCCAGGGAGCCGACTCGGATCCGGCCCAAGAGTCCGCCGGAGACGGTCGATACGCTGAGTTCCGCAACGGAGGAGGACACCGAGGCCGAGTTGCGCGCCGAATGGCAGGAACAGCGAACGTTACTTGTTGAGGGGCAGAAACGACGGGGATTGTGGTCTCTGCTCCAGGCGATTGTGACGATCATCGTGGTGTTCCCGGTCTTCTGGTGGCACCGCAGGAAAGCTAAGGAATTGAAGGTCAACGGATTGGTCGATGAGGGGCAAGGGGGTTGAAACCGGGAATAACTCTCTGCGTAGACGGTACTAGAATTGACGTGAGAGGGTACCGGACAAAGCACTCTCCACGACGCCGAGCGCAAGCACCAAACAAGTCGCCAGGTTTGTGTGCAGGATGCGGTAAGCATAGGAGACAGCACAGGGTGAACGTGCAGGGATAGCACGGCTCACCCGCGGCAGAGTGGGGGTGACGGCCCTCCCGAAAGGGAGGGCCGTTGATTTGTTGGGGACCACCATTCAATCACCAATGTCATCCCCTTTTGTAGCTCAGGAGCACGGCGCATTCCGAGGCGCTGGCGTGTCCCGCACGCATGTGTACGCCGGGCTCCTGAGAACGGGGCCTCGAATGCATACGACGTTGCGATTGTCAGGTCCCCGGCGCTGTACCGGGATCGCAATCGCACCGGCCGTCGACGCACCGTGGACCTGAGCTATGATTCTAATTCCCCAACGATTCGGTATGCCGCTGCCACGCGTCCACCATCTGTCCGACACTCGTCCCCCAGCCATCGAGGCGGCGGATGTTGCCGAGCCAATCGTCGTAAACACGATCCCAGCCGCGCCAGTCGAGTTCATTGAGCGACGAATTGTGCCAGAGGATCGCAGCGCCAGCGCCATACGCTTGCAATGTCTCGATGATCTTCCGGGATTTCTCGATTGCATCGTCGATATCGAAGTGCATGTACTCCTTCAGCGTGACATCCATGAGCACCAACGGCACTTCCCACAGGTCATAGGGACGATTGTCCGCGAATGACCATGGCTGGAATGGAACTGCCAGTCCGGCGCGAAAGCCCGCGCGCTCCGCAAAACCCAGTGATGAATCAGTCTTCAACCCGGCGTCGCACTGCGCGCGCCATGTGCGGGCAGCAGCAAAGCGCAAATAGTGTTGGCGCGTGGATTTGACCGACGTGTGGACGACACGCGAGAGGATCTCGCGCTCCGCTGCGAGCATGTCGGTGCTCAAATAGCTGTTGTACGATCCGTGCAATGCCGTTTCGAATCCGTCATCCTGAAGCGAACGGATCAGCTTCGCTGTGTCATCATGACTGACAACATAGTCACTGTCTAGCGCTGACGGTTCGGCGGCGATCCAGTAGAACGTCGCCGAAAAGCCGTGTTCCTGGTGCTGGCGTGCCAGCAGATCGATGGTCTCATACGGATCGGTTTGTTGACCGCGTTCGGTCCGTCGCCGGCTGGCCAGTTGCCGTCCAATCAATCCCAGGCCGCTTCCGCGCAATAGTTGTCCGCTGAGATGACGCAGCTCGTGCTGCCATTCGCCGTGCATGCGCAGGCGGTCGATGTCGTGTGTGAGCGCAACCGCGAACGGTTGATCATCGGGCCACATTGAGCCCGGCCTTTTCTGCAATCCGAGTGCCGTGGCGATCGCGTGGGCGTAATCATGCACGACCGGCCGCTCTATGAGTCCGGCACGAATCAGCCACGAGTTCGACGCCTGGTATCGTCCATGACGGTCACGTTCGGTGCGGGCCAACTCTTCCAGACGTGACACATGAAAGAATGCCGCGGCCACGACATCCGGAACGTCGTATGCCAGCGCCAAATTCCACACCGGTACGGTCGCACCGTTCCATTCGGCTGTTTGTCGCGGTGTGACGAAGATGCCCTGCTCGGCTGTCTTCCAGAATTCGATGTCGCAGGGGATGTTGAAATCGTCATCGGCTGATGCAGGTTGATCCGAATAATGAACGTGCGGATGCCCACTTGTGTGCGACTTGTCCGGTGTGGTGATGACCGCAGAGCGTCCAAGCAGTGTCGACAGCAGACGAATAGTGTAGAGGATGGCCGGACGGTGCAGAGACGACGGCAGAATCCACGCAATCGGGTCGACGGCATCGTGTCTCGACATCGGGGCAATCCCGTTAGGGTGTTGCGGTGGACGAAGCCTGCACCCACCGCACGATATTCTTCACGAGTTTGAGCGGCCGCTGGCGTTTGACGGCCGAGATCATCGCCGACGTCCGGATATTGCGAACGGTCGTCTTCTTCACGCGGGCCGTGCGCGACGCATCCGTGAGGACACGTTTCCAGTCCCAATCGTCGGGCACTTCGAATTCGTTCAGGGCACGGTCCAATTCGCGTTTCAGGTGCGCGTCGGCGCCGGCCAGTGTCGGTTTGCCCAGCTCCTGGGCGATCTGCACGGCTTTGGCGTTTCGGCGATCCGATGTGCGGGCATTGAACGCTTCAATGATATCCGCCCGGCGAAACACCTCATTGTCGAAGTTGGAGTACTTGAACGGATGCGGCAATGCGACTAGCCCGCCCTGCGCATGCGTCTCTTCGATGATACCAATGGGATCACGCGATTCGATCGGTTCGTTGAGAAACATGGCGATCATGTCGCCCGATGTTGATTTGTATTCGGCTGCGAGAGGAAAGAGGGGACCATCTTCACCGGCCAGTTCCGCACACCGTTCGGCGCCTCGGTGGTCGTCGTGATCGGCAACAATGACCATGTCGATCTTGAATTGACGCGCAAAGGCTACGATCAGCTCCGGGCTCATCCACGAGTCGAACGAGAAATGAGTGTGCACATGAAAGAGCAGTGTCCGACGACCGGAAGTCGATTCCGTTTCGCTGCTCTCTGATGCCTCATCACCTGCGGTGCTTCTTGTGTCGTCGTCGTAATCCAAAGGTCAATTCCCCGCCGATTTCAATCAGATTGGGTGTCGGGTCGGTCCAACGCCAGTTGCTGCGCGCGCGTGGGCTCAGCAAGTCGCCGATCAGGTGGAATACATCACCCGGCCGCTGCCACAGACGTCGCACGTCGCCGCGCCACGGCCACCAGGCGCGGTCGCCCACACGATACTCCGGCATTGGACGTGCGGTCAAATCATTGCCACCGGCCAGGAGACATAAGTCGCCGGGGAAGTCGGCACCGCAATGCAGGGCCAAATCGAGCGAGCCCCAGAATTTCGGATTGAACTCAATGAACCAGAGACGGTCGCCATCGACACGACACTCGACCATCCCCGGGCCCGTCCACGCCATCGCTTCAAACAATTGCCGTCCGTGGTCGATCAATGCCGGATCACGGATCGACTCGGCGGCGGTCGAGTATCCGCCGGAGGCCGGCATTTCTCGCAGCCGACGGTGCGCGAACTCTCGCACGACATGACCATCCTGAGCCAATGCCATATATCCGGAACCATGCCCGTTCACGAAGTTCTGGAGAATGACTGATCCGAACTGAAATTCACCCGGTTGCGCGAAGAGAGTATTCAACTGGGATTCACTGGTGATCAGCGTTGCCCCTTTGCCCAGCGATTCACGTCTGAGCTTGGCCACACCGCGGCCGTTGCACGTACGCAGAAACGCTCGTGCATCGTCCAGTGAATCAGGCAGGCAGCTTTCGGGAACGGACAAGCCGGCGGACCGCGCGGTGGCAATCATCTGCCATTTGTCGGAGGTGTCGGCAAACTGCGCGGCACTTGGGATCAATATGAAGACACCGGTGTCGCGCAATTGCTCCGCATTCATCGCGCACGCGTCGACCGAGCTGTACCCGACCGGGATCACCAATTGGATTCTCCAATCGCGAATCCTCTGGGTTAGACAATCGGTGAATTCGGCCGGGCTGGTCAGTGGATCAGGACAGAGGGATGAGCCATTCGTGTATCGCGAGAAGAACGCGGGGGAGAATCGGCGCGATCCGATCACGTTGACACGGTGTCCGCGACGCCCCAATGAGCGCACGATTCCAAGGGCGTGTTTGTACGACCCGTCAGTGACTAAGACGTTTAGCCGATTCTCAGTGGCGGTATCGCTCATCGTTCGATCATGGTCCGGCCATTGGTCCCATTGCCATCGCACCCAAATCCTGCCAGATATGCGCCCAGATTCCGGGCCACAGGCTGCGCTGCCATAATCGCAAACCGCAGAACATCACGCCATAGATGACAATCACCACGGCGCCGGTAGCGCCCTGATAGAGATGGCCCGAGCCGAAGGCCAGGCTGCTGATCAAAACCGCCAGCCACGGCTTGCGGAGGTACTCGGTCCCGCGCAACAGCACAAATCCCCGGAAGCAGGTCTCTTCACACATCCCGGCACTGATCGACAACAGGATCCAACCGAGTCGTTCGATCGACGTTTGGGGGAGGATCATTTGCACGGCCTCGTCGGGTGGAGCCATGCCGAACACCGACTGAAGGATCCAGGCCGACAGGTGCAAAACGATATTGGCGACAATCAGGAATCCAAATGCGACGACGGGATCCATCAATCGCGGCTGCGTAAACCCGAGTTCGGTCAGAGGGCGTCGTCCGAGCCGTTGGGCGATCCACACCAACACAAACACAAGCCACAGGATCAGCCCGGTGGAGAGATACAACCACAAGCGTGACTGCGAGATAATCTCTTCGAGTTCATCGGCGGAGGTCGGTCCCGTGGTCAGCGCGAAGAAAGGCCAACCCAGGACGATCAGCAGGAAGATGACCGTGACACCCCAGCGCCGCCAGCGGGGTAGGCGCTCCTGCGGCGTGGCATCGGGCGTAACGTGCAGCAAATTCCGAGACTGATCGGGGGGCAAATCGGTCACGATTGCGGCGACCTGCCTGCCGCGTCACGACGCAACGATCCGGCGATCAACGACAGGCCAACGACCACCAGAATGAGCGGCCAGCTCTCTCCGATGTCGACGATGTCAAAGCTGTTCAACAGAAAGATGATCCCCAGCCCAAACAAGATCAATCCCGTGACCATTTCATTGCGGTGCTTTTTGGCTTCCTCTGTGCCCATAATCGCCGCTGCCCTCGGTTCCTGGTCGAGATACCCTTCGCGTATCACAGATTCGCTGTCTGCTCATCTGATACAACGTCTTTGTGCCGCGTTGCAACATGCGGCCGATCTCTCATCGCATCAGTATGTTAAATCTGGCTGAGAATTCAACGTTTACTGTTGGCCGTAATGCTTTTCTCTTGACAGTTGCTACTCCTTTGTCCTTTTACCACTTGTGTAGTTTGGGGCAGGCGAACTTCGTTACCCGCCGTCGAAAACAAAAGGAGAGAATACTGCAATGGACTGGAGCTTGTTGTATCTACTGCCGCTGGTTGTCGCGATTATCCTCACGGTTGTGGCATTTCGCGCCCATGAACGTTACTGGAGCCTTGGATTTCTGGGTTGGCGTCGGGTCTATCTCGGGCTGGGCGCATACATGGCGGCTGGCATCATTTCCGGTATTCTCTATTGGGTGACCGTCGCCACGCCGGCATCGGGAGCGATCCCCTGGTTGCAGGGTGGTCTTGTCCTGTTAAGCGCGATCGGTATCATTCTCATTCTCCACGGCTCCATCGAACGTCTCCGGGAGTTGTCGGCCGAACATGCCCATCTCGAAGACGTTCGCGCGGGTTTCGACCTGTTCGATACGCTGCGCGAGGTAATCGGCCAGCCGTATGCCTTCCTCGAAGTTCTCGACTACGCCCTCAAAGAGATGGTCCGGGCCGCGGGAGTTGATAGTGGCGGCCTCTGGTTGTACAACCAGAGCAAATCGGAGTGGATTCTCACCGGGTGGGCGAATCTCTCGGAGAAATTGCGGCAGCAGACCGAATCGGTGAAGGGCTCGGGCAGCGGTTTTGATCGCCTGGCCAGTGCCCACAAAGCACGCCTCTTCGTCGGCGCCGACAAACTGCGCGCGTCGTTCCCGGAATGGGAGGCGGAAGGGTTCCAGTCGATTCTCGGATTGCCCTTGGTCAGTGGTAGTGTCGGCTCGGGTGGCCGCCAGGTGCTCGGCGCGATCATTCTCGCCGACCGTTCAGCCCACCGTTTTGATGATGATCGCGCGCGCCGGCTGTATGCGGCATCCGATTATGTGGCTGCGGTCATCGCCGAGGCGCGCATTGTCCGCCAGCTCGATTCCGCCCGTTCACAGGTCGACGGCGCCTACGCCGAGCTGGAACGCGAACGCGAAGAGGCCCGCAAACAGAAACAGGCGGCCGAGCAGCATCTCCTCGAACTGAAGCAGCAGGCTGAAGAAGACAAATCCGCACTCGAGTCGCGTCATCAAAGCCAACTGGCGAAAGCGCGCGATGAGGCAGAGGCAACACTGAAATCGACGCGTGACGAACTTGGGACCAGGCATGCCC
>WJJR01000033.1 GCA_014729565.1 Candidatus Zixiibacteriota bacterium
GGGTTGTCCTGAGGTCAGCACGCCAGGTGCCGTACGAAGATGAAGATGACTTCACGATGGTCACACCCGATGCGATCTTGAGTTTCATCAACGACATCACGCGTGCCTTCCGTGTGTTGCTGGTATCGTTGCCATTACTGTCGATTGTGGTCGGTGGCATTGTCATCATGAACATCATGATGATCTCGGTGACCGAACGGACACGCGAGATCGGCATTCGCAAGTCACTCGGAGCGAACCGTCGACACATCTTGATGCAGTTTCTGTACGAATCGCTGATCCTGTCAATCATTGGCGGTGCCATCGGTGTATTTTTAGGAATTCAAATCGGCGGCAGCATCCTGTCATCGTGGATGGACATTATGCTGACGCCAACGACACTGGCGATTACCCTGGGGTTGGGCATTTCTACCGGTGTCGGTTTGTTCTTCGGCATTTATCCAGCGGTGAAGGCGGCACGGCTCGATCCGATTGTGGCCCTGGGTTATGAGTAGATTTCAACGATCATGGGCGGAAGTGCGCGAGGGGATGGCGCTGGCCATTTACGCTGTCCGTTCGAACAAATTCCGCAGCTTTATGACCATTTTGGGCGTCATGATCGGTGTCGGTGCGGTGATCTTGGTCAATACGATCATGGACGGGTTCACGCAGTACACCGAATCGTCGATCGACAAGATCGGCAGCAACGTGATGTACATCACCAAGTGGGCGCCGGGGACCGACTTTGATAATCTCACGGAACACGAGCGCCGCCGGCCGAATATCCGTATGGTCGAAGCCGATGCAATTCGCGAGATGTGTCCGTTGGTGAAAGCCGTCGCTCCGGCGAAACGTGCTTTCGACAACATCGCCAAATACAAAGACCGCAAGATTCGCAATCCCGATGATTTCCGCGGTGTCTGGCCCGAACAGGCGATTGTCACCGACCGTGAGATCGAATACGGTCGCTTCATTGACCAAAACGACATGCGCCGCGCCGCGATGGTCACGGTCATCGGTCCCGAGGTGGCCGACGCATTGTTCGATTTCCGCGCCGATGCCATCGGCAAAGAGATTCGCATCAATGGCTGGAGGTTCACGGTCATCGGCGTGCAGGAACATATCGAAGACTTCTTTGGGATCAGCGAGAATGACTACATCTTCATTCCGATGACGACCTTCGACAAGCTGTACCCCAAAACCGAACGTGTACGGCTCATGGTCAGTGCGGTCAGCCGGGCCGAGTTTGCCGATGCGATGGACCAGGTGATTAATGCTCTGCGGCGTGTTCGCCAGGTGCGTCCCGAAGAAGACAACAATTTCGGTATTCTGACGCAGGACCGTTTCAAAGATGAAGTCGGCAGCATTACCTCCAAAGTCCAGCTCGGCGCGACGGCGGTGGCATCGGTCGGGCTCATGGTCGGTGTCATCGGGGTGATGAACATCATGCTGGTCGCCGTCACGCAGCGCACGCGTGAAATTGGCGTGCGCAAAGCGGTCGGCGCACGGCGCAAGAATATCCTGTTTCAATTCCTCGTCGAAGCCGCCACGCTCACCGGCATCGGTGGCATTGTCGGCATCATCTTCGGCGCCCTCGGTGGACTGGCCATCACGTCCGTGCTGGAGTGGAAATACTTCCTTTCGCCGCTGTGGATGATCATCGGCCTCTCACTCTCCGTCGGCACCGGCATGATCGCCGGCCTCTATCCGGCGTGGCGGGCCGCGCGGGTTGATCCGATTATTGCTCTCCGCTACGAATAGTATCACTCGTCAACGTTGCTCTTGCACTGTGCCTCACAAATTGCCTATACATGGCCTGGGCACGGGCCATGCCGGATCACAACGAACGACCACGTGTCGCGATTCTCAATTCGCGACAGAGCAAGACACCGTTAGGCATCGACGAATGGGTGCGTCGTACGGTTGCGGCTGCTCAGTGGGCTGCCCGTGAACTCGATGCCGAGATCGTCAGCAGCACCAACCCACTGACGTGGAATTTGGCGACGTGGGCGGCGGGACGAGCCGGAGCATGTGTTCATCTGTTCGAACCGGAATCATCCGGTGATGCGGCATACTTCGCTCGTGAATTCGACATCCCTCGTGATCATTTACATCTTCACCCAATCACCGATTCGTCTGCTCGTTCCGGAAAGTCTTGGTGGGCGGGCCGGGACCGTGCCGTCATCGATCTTGCAGATGTGTTGATACCAGTCAGCCTCCGACCCGGCGGTGCACTGGAAGGACTCATCGCGGAGCATGCGGGGACGAAGGATATCATATCACAGTTTCGCACACCGTACGCGCCGGCAGCACATCATGAACGCGACTTGGTCGACCGCAATCGCCTCAATCCCGATCTGCACAACTGGCCCGAGGGATACCTGATCCATTGGACACGGTCGTGCCACGGCCCGTGGCCCGGGGAGACGATGGCCGACTTCCTGACCGATCTGGTCGCGTCACAAACCCAGTACTGCCGGTCGGCGCGTCATACACTCAATCGCATTCTGCGTGAACGGCGCATTCGGGGATCGGCGTGGCACGTCGGTTCCAATCAACCGGTCGTTGCATTCACGGAATTGTCACCATTAGAGTCGATACCGCTGATGCGCTGGCGGTCGCGGTGGGCCCGGTGGTCATTCGAACCGTATGGGATTGCGATTCCAATCGAGGCCGCGAAACAAATTGGAATCCGACCGGTCCGTTATGTCGAACCCGATCAGTGGACAGGCATCCCTGCCGATGAGAAGCCGTTTTGCCACAGTATCGGTAAGGATCATCCGATTTGGCCCGCTGAACGCGAGTGGCGGGTGGTGGGAGATGTTGCGCTGGAAGAGTTGGCTGACCATGCAGGGATCATCATTGTGCGTGATGAGGCGAACGTTGCATCGTTGGACAATAACTTGCCCTGGCAAATAGTGTCGCTGATAACTGGCAAGAAGAAGTGAAGGGGGCGGTAGCGATCTCCTCAGCCAGGCGTTTGCTGTCGCCCTTTCAGGGCTCTGGCTTGTGCTTCGACGCAACCCAGGGCTCACGGTCGTGTTGAAGAAGGTGTGTCATTGCAGATGCCATGTTGTTGTAGCGGCGTATTGCATACGCCCTACCCGCATGTAGGTTGCACGCAGCGGGCGCATGCAATGCGCCCCTACGGGAATGTTCTCGTCTTCCATGGCATTGCTGGAAACT
Source organism: Candidatus Zixiibacteriota bacterium (assembly GCA_014729565.1). Lineage (GTDB taxonomy): Bacteria > Zixibacteria > MSB-5A5 > WJJR01 > WJJR01 > WJJR01. Next base: position 3,166 of record WJJR01000033.1, read on the forward strand.
CAGACTTCTTCAACATACCCTCACACCCCGGACTATGAGCTATCGCGCTTTCGGACCGAGATGCCTTCTTCCGTTCGGGGCCAGGACATCATTTGTTCCCCAAATGACACAGCCGCCTCCATACGAAGGCGGCTGTTTACAACGAGCGATCTGATTCGATAACCTACAAACTCAACTCATATGGCTCGTGCGCCGGCAATGTGCTCGATGCATCCAACGCACGCACGCCAAACACCGGCGCCAATCCACTCGGGACACGATCCGGTACACTGAGCAGGAACGGATCGAGCGCAGTTCCGGGGTCGGTGAGCGCTTTCATGAATTCGACCAGGGCCTGCTTCTCTTCGGCGGTGAGTCCCAACGGCTGCACGAGAATACTGTCCATCATATCGTCGGTGACCGACGGATGACGGGGACGGCAGCCGTCATCATAGAACTCGACCACTTCTTCGAGTGATTCAAACACACCGTCGTGCATGTATGGCGGCGTCAATTCGACATTGCGCAGCGTTGGTGTGCGGAATGCAAACCGGTCGGCCGGATCGCCGGTGAATTCCTCGCGACCGGCATCATCGCCGGGAATGACTTCTTTGCCGACACCTTCCTGGGGCACACCGACCGGGAAGAAATTGAAGTCGCTGAACATCGGGCCGGTATGACACTGGCCACATTTGGCCTTCGTGAAAAAGACCTCCAGGCCGAGCTTCTGCATATCGTCGAGCGCATCATCATCGCCGCGCACATAGCGGTCAAACGGGCTGTTTCGTGTGACCAACTCGCGCTCGAACGCCCCAATGGCGCGTCCATAGGTGGACTTGTCGATGATCAGCTCAGGATGATTCTCGTCAACCAACGCGGCGTCATCGGGAAACGCTTCCATGAACCGCGTCACGTATTCGGGGATTTCGCGCAGACGGTTGAGGACACTGTCGAGTGCCGCATCGGCGGCTTCGGTCTCGGTCCCGGGATAGGCATCGCCGCGCATTTCGACACGTGAGGTAATCGGCTTGGTGGCCTGTTCCTCGAGTCCCATCACGCGCCCGTCCCAGAACTGGAATCCCATATGACTGGGTTCGCCGCTCTCGTCACCGTTGAAGGCCGTATTGAAGATCGTGGGGCTGTTGCGCGGCTCGAGTGAGATCTCTTCGTTTGTATAGACCGACCGCGACACCAATCGATCGGGGCCGAGCCCGACGCCACTGGCGCCGGCGCCGAATTGACGGCGGTCGGCGAAGGCGAAATCCGGATGATGGCAGGTCGCGCACGCCACATCCATCTCGCCACCCAAAATCGGATCGTAGAAGAGCAGCCGTCCCAGCGCAATGCGCTCCTGCCGCGGATGATTGTCCGGCGGATAGGGGATCGGCCCCAATGTCGTCAGTTCAAATCGCGTCCGCAGATCTTCAGAAACCGGCGCAGTGCCGTCGTCATCGTCATCGCTGCACCCGGCGACAAAAATGCCCGAGACAACCAGAATGCCTGTGGCGATCAGCCATTTGCGAAACATACCACCTCCAAATCCATGATCATCATGTCAATGAACCCTGACTCAACACCGTGACCGTTGACTCAGTCGGGTTTTAGTATGCTGGAATCCTGAACAGGCAACAAGCGGATTCCTACGGCCGACACAAAAAGTCACCCACCCTCCAGAGATGATCGAGCGAAGGGTGGGTGATCTTAAGCGAGCATTGCAGCGTTAGATCTGGCGATCCACCAGCCAGAAATCGCGTGGATAAAGTCGATGGAGGGTGACATCGCCCTCGACACTCTTCAAGTATTCCTCATAAGACTCAAATTGCTTCTCCGGGCCGATGACAAAGTAGATTGCGTTCGGGACTTCCGATCCGCGCGGCCCGACTCCCGGCAACACTTCGCCGTATGTGTACGGCATCCGTTCGTGCAACTGGTCGTACAGGTTCTCGGTGTCGCGGAGGGAGAGGACACCCCGGCGGAATTCGCGGACGACGTCCGGCGTAACGCCATCGGCCAAATCGGCGGCCATCGCCGCCCCGCGTTGTTCGTAGCGCGCTCCGCCACGATTGCCGACAAACGCCTGGGCGACGGCATAGTCGGCCAATGACGGATCGTACGGCGCATTCTTCACCTCATTCACCACAAACTGCATGGTTTGGGCGAGATCGGGACAACGTTCGGCGTAGTAGATCAATCGTCCGGTCGACTCGTTGTGCCGCAGTCCATTCGAATACGCCAAACCGGCGCCCCATGTTTTCATGAACATGCTGTGCGCCCCACCGCCACCGTACAGCCGCGCCGAGAGGAACTTCATCAGCTTGTCGGGATCGCGTTCGAGATAGCTGGCGCTCTCCGACGAGTTGATGTGCACGCCCGAGCGGGTGTTCTTGTTTACCAGACCGACAAACACCGGACGGTCCCTATTCGCGGCATGATCCTGCATACGAGCGATGATACGGGCCTGGCGCGCATACATCTGCTTCAGCGATGAACCCGAATCGAAACGATTGACCAGTTCGGTGACGCGTGGCATCAGCGATTCCTGATTGGATGTGTTGCCGACCATGTAGCCACGGACATTGTCCTGATGGCGCAGCCATGATAACACGTCGCGCAGACCATCGAGGACCAATTGCGGTGACATCGCAGCATCGTCCGTCATCTGACGGCACAAGTATTTCCAATCGGTTGTACGGGTGGCTCGGGGGCTGTCCGCGAGGCTCTTGGTCAGATCGTCAGCAGCCTCACGAATCACATCACGCGCATCGTCGTTGATCACCTTAAATCGCGACACCAAGTCGGCGTGCATCGGATCCGGCGTGTCATCACCACCGCTCAACGCCGATAGCAGTGTGCGCAACTGTTCGTCGCTGGCGCCATCCACGGCGGCACTCAAATCCTGCATAAATCCCCGGAATGCTTCGTAGGCGACCGGCGATGACACTTCCTTCAGTTTCCAGCGCAGACGGTGCAGTGCGTGGGCCTGGGTCAGAAAACAACCCGACACCATCATGAGCGGGTTGTTCTGCCGCCAGTAGGCATTCGCCGGTTCATCGACCCACGATTCTTCACTGCCGCGCATCCGGTTGCGCGCGCCGGCCAGCGCCAGGTCGACCGCATCACGAATGCGTGGGAGATTGTCCGGCTGCCAGTTGGCATCGAAGAGCACCGTGTTCATCCAGTCCATCGCCCGGTGCGCTTCCTCGCCGTCGATTCCTGAGGATGTCACCACCAACTCCACACGCTGAGTGCGATGATTGGGGGAGTAGTTGACATTCAGCGACAGGATCTCGCGCCGTAAACGGTCCTTCATTTCGTCGTACGCGATCGCCTCGCCGTCGTGAATGACGCCGACGTCCGTCATCAGAGTGGGCAGCGCTGCCAGGTAGAGCAAATGCTCTTCCGGAATCACATGGGCGTCGAATGCGAGCCCAACCGTGGCGCTGGTCATGTTCTCGAACGTGGAGACGACAAACGAACCACCACCGGGTAATTCGGTCACGTCGTATTGCAGTTGATCGTCGAGCGTCAGCGGCGGGTTGTCGAGAAACGATGGCATCTCGATGCTCTTGGCGGTCTCATCGATCTCCGCCGTACGGCTATCGTACTCGTCCTTGAATGCAACAATCGCCTCGTTCGGTGTATCGACATCGAATTGCTCTTTGAATTCAGCCGCGTACGCGTCAAGCCGCTGCTGACGCTCATCTTCAATCTCAGTGATCAACTGCGGATCGGGACGCGCGGCGACACCATACGGTTTCCGGTCGAGCAATCCCCACTTGCCGATGTATGTGTTCCAGAAATTGGTACCGGAATCGAGCAGCGAATTGGCGAAATCAAATTCCGAATCGAGCGTCAGGCGTTTGCGGAAGCCGTCGACCTCTTGCAGATGCTTCAGATGGAAGAACCAGCTCGCACCGGTGCCACGGAATCCGAAGCGCGGCGGTGTGTTGAGGAAACGCCGCTGATCACGCTGTCCCTCGATCACCAGGCTGCGTGCGCGCTCGTTGAACGATTTCAATTCCTCCGACCCGTCGGGCAGATCGGCAATCCGTTTGATTTCGCGCAGCATCATCGCGCGCACCGAGTCGATCATCTCCACGTCGGTGATCCGGCGATCGACATTGTTGAATCCGACGTAGATCGCGTGGCCCGGATCGCTGCTGACCCAGCCGAAAACGGAATTCGCGCCGAGATCCATCTCCCGTGTTTGCGAGTCAATGAACTTGCGGTAGAGATTCGACGTCGACCCACCGGCCAGCAGGTCCATGAACAGATCGAGAACGTACTCTTCGTTATTCTCCAACTCGAGTGTTGGTCCCCAGCCGTACACTAACAGCCCCGGCTCATTGTTATTCTGATGCGGGAAACTCACCTGGCGGATTTCGCCTTCGGGGGCCATCGTGGGCGGCGGAAGACGATTTTCCAACGTCGCCGGGTCGGTGCCCGGTTGCGCATCGGGCTCAACAGTGGCCAATACCTCGGACGTGCGGCTCAGGAAATCCTCAAGAGTAATCTCATCGGGAATCGCGACGATCATCCCCATGTTGTTCAAATGATGCGTGTCGCTGTGGAACTTGCGCATATCGTCGGGTGTCATGGTGCGGATCGCCGCCGGCAGTCCACCCGAAGACAGCGCCAGCGGATGATTGTCACCGTACATCATGTGATCGAGTGCGCGCCCGAGATTCGACCACGGCCGCTCGAAGGTGCTCTCCATCTCATTGTAAACAGTGCCCTTTTCCTCCAGCCGCAGCGTGCTGTCGACGGGATCGACCGTGTAGCCGACATTGCAGACCTCGCGACGGATTTCCTCGTCGGAGAACGTCGGGTGGAGCATCGCATCGAGCTTGGCTTCCAACAACTCAAAGAAGACGTCGACGCCGGCTTCGGTATGATAGTGGTAGCACGTTTGAAGCTGCATCGTAAACGCCGAGCTGTTGCCCAGCGACATATCTTCGAGCGACGCGACGTACCGTCCCTTGGTGCCTTTGCCGAGCAGCAGGTGCTCGCAGGTGTGCGGCTCGCCCTGATCCGACGGGGGCGGCGAATTGACCCACATGAATGCCTGTGGTACTGATTGGATGCGCAACAGATCGAGCACAAAGTTACTGGGCACATGACGGAACCGTGCCCCCATCGCCACACCGGCGTCGTTCTCATAAACGGTCTCGACGCGAAAATCGGCGATGGTGGCATCGGGCGTGAGTTGATCGAGCGCCTGATCAGCCCAACCGGGAATAGCGGCCGGGATCATCATCATGGCGATGAACAATACGGACAGGACGTGTTTGGACATGGGAAATCCTCGGTTGCTGGAGTGATACCTTTCGGTTGTATTCGAGATTGTGGAGGCTTGGTTGCATTCATCTGACCACGACGGAACAAAAGTGACAGACCGGATCCGGGCCTGCTGAAGATACCCCAATTGAGGCAATGATCGCAACCCAATGGCCACGGTGAGCTACCCGGGAGTCTCAACAGTATTCCAATTCCAGAGATCCTTAATCTTGACAGATTCTCACGGATGCTGCTTTTAGCGTTCTCAACATGACGGTTCAACGGCATAGAGCGGGGACAATCGTCCCGAGGACTATTTGCGCGCCCGATCGATTTACCCGTTCCGGCCTCTGTGCCACTCATATCCGCCGTTTCTTCAGCTCCGTCCATCGGGGCTTTTTTGTGGCCGCGATGGACACATAGTCCCATTCATCCCTAACCCGTCCCCTCGTGCCGTGACACGTGGGGCTTTGCCACGGGAGGTATCATGCACAAGCACCAGATCTACGACCAGGTCCTCAAAGCGCTGTGGCGCTGGGCCGACACGAACGACTACGCGTTCATTCCCACACCGCGCATCGTCACCGCCACCGGCGCGTGCGAGAATGTCGACACGCTCTGGACAGTGGCCGGTGACAATGTACCGGGCCAGTACTTCTTCGCTCAGACCGGCCAGCTCTATTTGGAGATGAGCCTGGCCCGCATCCCGCGCGCGTTCACCGTCGGCTCCTCCGGACGCGCCGAGGCCGAGATCGACCACCGGCATCTGCGCGAGTTTACTCTCTTCGAGGTCGAAGGACGCGGCGGCTTCGATGACCTGGTCGCCACGATCAGGTCGCTGTTCGGCGCGATCGATGACGTGTCGCAGTCCTGGGGCGCCGAGCCGATTGCCTCGCAGCTGACGCTCATCACGTACGAAGAGGCATTGCAGATTCTGGGTCTCGGCGCCGACCACTGGGGCCAGGACTTCAGCCATGCCCAGGAGGTGGAACTCTGCCAGAACGGTCCGGTGCTGCTCACGCATCACCCCGATCCGCAGCCGTTGACCGGTCCTGAGCCGGAACTGGAGAAGTTCTTCAACATGAAGCCGACCCCGTCACACAACGGCGATCGTCCGTCGGTGCAATCGTGTGATCTGCTGCTGCCGATCTCGGGCGAATCGCTTGGCGGAGCGGTGCGTGTGCATGAGGGGCACATTCTCAAACAACGTCTGCAGAAGTCGGGCATGTTCGCCA
>WJJR01000230.1 GCA_014729565.1 Candidatus Zixiibacteriota bacterium
CAGTAGGACAATGATCCACGCGACTGCGAATACGACTGGGAAGAGGTTCCACCAAGCAAACAATAAGCGAACACGGAGATATGTGTTTAGCCATTTGTCTGGAAGCTGCATTCCAAATACGCCGGGGCCTGTGTAGTCGGCCGGTTTGTTCTGCTTCCACCATCGCAACAGTCGGTTCTGGGCCATGTTTGCGCTGAGCAAGAGCATTAACGTCAGAAACGATATAACCAGTCCCAGTACACAGATCAGAGTGATCAGGTCCTTGTTTCCTGACTTCTCCCACACAAATCCCAACGTTGCGAAAATCAGCCCTTGGACTGTAGAAAACCACGAGATCCGGTGATTGATCACGTCGTTTTCTGCTTGGATCATCGATCTGACGATGTCCTCATCATCCCGCGATCCGCGCTTCATGTGTCCCATAATGTTCACGTTATTACGAAGAAAAAAGAACCGGTCAAGAGGAATTTCCCACTGCGAGGTGAGACGCGAGTGCTCTCACGCCCTCCTCAGCTGCTAATCAGGACAAGCCTTAAGGAAAAAGGGATCCAGTCTTAACTGCATCCTACCTTTTGCGTACAGTTTGTATCATTGCCCGACAGCCAGGATTGGGATGAGAGGCGGCTACTGCCCCACTCTGTCATACACAAATCCAAACTCACTGAGCGTCCCATCGCTCTTGCGGGCATTGACATACGCTTCCATGCCGCCGTTGTCGCGCGTCCGGATCGTCAGGCCGTCGAAGTAGATGGCATCATCAGTCATCTTTACCAAATGGAACTCTTCGACTTCGTTTTTCTCCTCCCAGCCGGTGAGGTCGGGGTTGAAGTGTTTGAGACGGAGCACCAGGCTGCTGTCCTCTTCGGAGATGTACATCAGTTCGGTGAACATGAGGGTGTCGTTCTTGGTGGCGCGAAAGAGCCCGACCATCATCCCCGCCCGAGGCTCCGACCAGATTTCTTCAACCACACCGCCAAGCCCGTCGCCACGATACGATCCGGCCAGCCAGGCGATATCGTCGATTGTGGCCATCGCCGGTTGTGCGCCGTCGTTTAGCCGCAGGGTGTGTTCGGTGAGTTGATCCTGGGCCGGGAGGGGGGACGTGGTGAGTACGGCAAGCAATAGAAGCGTTCCCAGTTGGTTTCGAATGATCGTCATGTGCTCTCCTCGTGTCATTCCGAATCCGCTCTAAGCGGATGGGACCTGCTGTGTGTTCTTAGCCCCGGAGGGGCGGCATCCTGATCACCTGATCCCCTGATCACCTGCTCCAACGGCCCGCCACACAAAATACACCGGCACACTCAACACGATCACACCCACGCCAATCAGCGTATCGCGCGCGTTGTTGACGAGGAGTTGATACGCCAGCCCGCCCGCGACCAGTGTGAAGAGAATCGGCGGCAGGGGATACCACGGAACCTTGAACGGGCGTGGTGCCTGCGGGCGTCGAATCCGCCAGACAATCACCCCCAGCGAAGCCAGGATGAACCAGATCATCGCGTGGAACACAAAGTATCGAATGATCTGCTGAAACGTGCCGAGCAGGCAGTAGGCTGCCGAAATGATCGCCAGAATCGTTAGCGAATTGGCCGGTGTTTGGAAGCGCGACTGCACGCGTCCAACCCGCTCGAAGAATAAACCGTCATTGGCCATCGCAAAGAACACGCGGGAGCCGCTGATGATCGCGCCGTTCACACTCCCCGCGGTCGAGATCAGCACCAGCAACGTCACGAATATTGCCCCAAACGTGCCAAAGGTCCGCAGTGCCATTTCCGACGCCACCGAGTCGTTGCCGGCGATCCCCGGAATTCCCAGCACGTAGACGTACGACGCGTTCATTAAGATGTAGATCGTCATCACCAGCAGTGTACCGCCGATCAACGCGCGTGGCATGTCCTTCGCGGGATCGCGCACTTCGCCCGACAACGTCGGTGCTTCCGCCCATCCCTCGTAGGTCCACATGACGGCGGCCAGCGCGAACGCCCATGCGGCGGCGCTGAAGCCGTCGGGCAGCGATGCCACCCGTGGGATATACTCATTAAAATGTTCCAGCCGCCCCACACCGGAGACAACGGCAAAGATGACAAGTGTGAGCAACGCAGCGATTTTGGCGGCGGTGAATGTCCGCTGCACCCCGGCGCCCAGTTTCACACCGAGGATATTGATCACCGCGGCCAGTATGATCAGCGCTGCCGCAACATAGGGCTGAATCGGCTCAAGAGCGGGGAACAAGCGGGCGAAGTACGCGGCAAACACGACCGCGATCGCCGCAATCGAGGCGGGATATGTAATAAGCCACGCCGACCAGCCGTAGATGAACGCCGGTAACCGACCGTAGATGTGGCGGAAGAAAACATAGACCCCACCGGTGTAGGGAAAGGCCGTCGCCAATTCGGCGTAGGCCAGCGCACCACACAATGCCAGCAACCCGCCCAACACCCACACCGCCAGCATTTCGGCCGGATCACTCAACCACGACACCACTTCCGGCGGCGTGGCAAAGATCCCCGACCCGATCATGATGCCCACAATCAGAGCGGCCGCATCCCAATGGGTCAGAACCCGGCGCAGTTTGCCGCTATCGCTGTGTGTATGCGCTGTGTCAGTCACAAGCGTTGTCCCCGTCCGGAGGGCCGGTGGTGATGCGCTGATGGTGATATGGGGAATTTCGGTCTGGTTGTCCAGTGCTGATCCCTTTTCAGAAAGTTTCTATACGGTCACACTCAGTGCAAATAGACTTCGGGGACTGTCATCCCCGTCCGCCGCGGCGGATGGGGATGACAGTATCAGAAGTCGGGAGTCTATGCACACATTTCCCATTGCCACATCCGCATATCCCCGATATCATCCGCACAGGGAGGCACCCATGCGCGAGAGCTTTCGCTGCCCGTTCTGCCAGCAAGTCACCGACATTGACCTGACGCAGGAATTGGAACGCGGGGAGACCGATCTCCGTGGCGTTCCCGACGAACGTCAGAACCTCAGGATTGATCTGCCCAAACGGTTGCTGGTATCGTGCACCAACTGCACACGTCAATTCGTCGTGCAGCCGGGCGTGCCGGGAATCGATGCGGCCAACCACAATGCGGGATCCAAACGGCCATGACCAACGACGAGCCACTGCATATCAAAGGCAAGACCGACGTCCAGATCGGGCAGGTCCCGACCGACGATGATCTGTACTGGGTCGGCGCCATGCGGACCGTGTTTGTCGACTCGATGCGGTCGACACACACGTCGGCCATCGCCATCCTCTGCGCATCGTTGCTCGGCTGGGGGCTGGTTGCGGCCATGTTGCTGTTCGGTGGGCACAGGGCGGCCAACTACGGTCTGCTTGTTTGGATTGTGCCGCTGTTCATCTGGTCTGTGTCGATCGTTTGGTCGCTGCGGGTGTTGTCGACACGACGGTACCGTTACTTTTCCAACTCGCCCGATTCCGCACATCAGGCCATTGTTCGTATTGCGCGACGCAAGTTCCGGCATTTGTATACAGCGGTTGTTGTGTGGGCTGCAGGAGTTGTTGCGTTTGTGCTCGCTTTCGCGTATCAGTTGATGGCGGGTCAATGACCGTTGCGCGATGACCGCGCAACCGTTACTTATGCTGATGCACGCTGCCACATGAACCTCATGACGGTGGGCCGATGCTCCATCATTTACGGATCCGAGATTTCGCGATAGTCGATTCACTCGACGTTCAGTTCGATTCCGG
>WJJR01000231.1 GCA_014729565.1 Candidatus Zixiibacteriota bacterium
AAAAGCCATAGGTTTATCGCGTACGTCCGGCTCTTGGACGGACCGGTGCGGCTAAGAGCCGCACCTACGCGAAGTTCTGATTGTCTGATTCAGTTACATCATTCGGTTTGGAGTCAACACACGACCTTTTCAACAGGCCCGTAAGCTTGGGATTGGATGACACGCAAGTCTAACCCCAATATTGGTCGCTACGATACCAACGAGTCAGAGGCGGCGTCCGTCGGCGTCATCTAACGGGAACCGAACAATGGCAAGGGCCTGATGGTGGCCCCTCCATAAACACAACGGATCGGTGGGCCGCCCAGCACAAACAGCTACGCCAACGCGCCAAGCTGATGCTTCTGATGGCGTTTGCGCTCTTCGGCGTCGAGAATCGCTTTGCGCATCCGGATTGACTTGGGGGTGACTTCGACAAGCTCATCGTCCGCAATCCAACCCATCGCTTGTTCCAACGCCATTCGCAGCGGCGCGGCGAGTGTGACACCGACGTCTTTCGTTGATGACCGGTGGTTGGTGAGATTCTTGCGCTTGGTCGGGTTGCACATCAGATCGCCGGGGCGTGAATTCTCGCCGACGATCTGCCCCGCATACACCCGATCGGTCGGCTCAACGAAGATGACGGCGCGCTCCTGGAGTCCTTCAATGGCGTAGGCGGTGACAGGTCCAGTCTCCATACTCACCGCCGATCCTCGGTTTCGAGCGCCAATCGTGCCCTGCCATGGTCCATGGCCAACGGCGCGTGACGACATAATCCCCAGACCGCGCGTGTCGGTCAGGAATTCCGAGCGATAGCCGATGAGCCCGCGCGTGGGGATTTCAAACTCGATGCGCAAGATCCCGGTGCCGACTGTTTCCATGGTCCGCATTATCCCCTTGCGGCGTGCCAGCTTCTCGATCACGACACCCTGATACTCTTCAGGAACATCAATGATCAACTGTTCGAGCGGTTCGAGGATTTGTCCCTCGGCGTCGACATGCGTAATGACTTCCGGGCGTGACACGCAGAACTCCAGTCCCTCACGCCGCATTTCTTCGATCAGGATCGCGAGGTGCAATTCACCCCGTCCCGATACTTTGACCCCGTCGGAACGGCCGATGTCCTCCACCCGCAGGGCGACGTTGACGCGCTGCTCGCGTTGGAGACGCTCCTTTAATTCACGCAGCATGACTGCTGTACCATCCTGTCCCGAGAAGGGGCCCGAGTTCACCAGAAAGAACGCTGAGACCGTCGGTTCCTCGATCTCCAGGGGCTGTGGTGCGGACGTTGGATCTTCGAGAGCGGAAAAGACGTCGCCGATACCAATTTCGTCCGGTCCGGCCAGCCACACGATATCTCCGGCGCTGATCGTGTCGACCTCGACCCGGTCAAGACCGCGTGTCACCCACATGTGCACGCCTTTGCCTTGAGACGTTCCGGTCACATGCCACCCGGATTCCGGCGTCGAAGGATCAGTCCATCGTGTTACGATGCGATGGAACGGCTGGCCCTTGTTCAGTGATCCGCGCAACACGCGCCCGCAGCCAATCTGACCGACATAGTCACTCCAGGCGAGTGTGCTGACCTGCATGAGAAAGGGACCGTCTTCATCAACCTGGGGAGACGGAACCTCTTCGATGACCGTCTCGAACAGAGCATCCATACCCTCGTGGGTATCCGTGACGAGGTCGCGCACCATCCACCCCGCCAGTCCCGAACCGTAGAGCACCGGGAAGTGCGCCTGTTGATCCGTTGCGCCCAAATCAACGAACAGATCAAACGTCTTATTCAGGGCATGATCGGGACGGGCATTGGGACGATCCACTTTGTTAATCACGACGATCGGTCGCAGTCCAAGACGCAGGGCGCGCATGAGAACGTACCGTGTCTGCGGCATCGGACCTTCATTGGCGTCAACCAGAAGGAGCACCGAATCCACCATCGACAGCACACGCTCCACTTCGCCGGAAAAATCCACATGGCCGGGTGTGTCGATGATGTTGATCAGGTGATCATTCCATGTCACCGAACAGTGCTTGGCGCGGATGGTGATCCCGCGTTCCCGTTCGAGATCATAGTTGTCCATCAGCCGTGTGGCGACATTCTGGTTCTCGCGGAATGTCCGGGTTGCACGAAAGACCGAATCGATCAGTGTGGTCTTGCCGTGATCAATGTGAGCCACAATCGCCAGATTGCGGATGTGAGATACGGGCGTCATGTAGCGACAGATCCTCTCTCTAAGCGTCTAAGTCAGGACCTCCCAAGAAGTTTGAGGTATCAGGGGAGAGGTCGGATTCCCCGAGACCCTACATGTACGAAGATGGGGTCACGCTGGTTGGCCAATCACGCAAAATAGTCCCCCTGGGAGAATGCTTCCTCTCCCCGCCGAAAAGCGCGGGGAGAGGGAGCAGAATGTCGGGGCGCACACTTCGGGTCCGCTCAGTGCAGGCACCAGTGCCCCCGCCCGCTGCGACATCTTCAATCGGACAGGATGTGTGACAACCAATTTAGAGCGATTGTCATCAGCATTTTCCGTTTGCAGAAGCACTCCGTTCAGTCATCGAGCGCCACACGCTGTCATCCCCGTCCGCCGCGACTCTGAGCATT
>WJJR01000232.1 GCA_014729565.1 Candidatus Zixiibacteriota bacterium
GGTCTTCGACGGATCAATAACGAGCGCAAAGGCTGATCCATCGCCCGGACCCTCGGCGTGAACAGCATCGATCGTATCGGCCAAAATGCCGCCGATATCGACACCCGGCGATTCCGGATGAGGCGTCACCATCAAACGGGCCGCAGAGAATGGGTTTTCGAGGTTGTTGGGCGCTTCTCCTTCTTTATAGGAGTAGGCGGTCACCGCGAAGTGATAGTCGTTGTAGTTGCGTAGCGGCCGTCCCTCGAACTTGTCGTCTGTGATATGGATGTAGCGTCTAATGCCGGAGTCGGTGCCGCGTTGCACCGGTTTTTCCACGACGACGCCGTAATCCAAATCGACGTCCTGATCGAAGATGACCGTGATCTCGTTTTCAATATCATAGGTCGCCAGCCACTGCCAGGGACCGGAACTGGAGAGACCCTGGTACACGTTGTAGCCTTCAAATGTGTAGTCACCCGCATCCACTTCAGAGGTATCGGTCCATGTCAGCACAACCGCCTGATCCAGCTCGGTCGCGGTGATCCTCGGCGCGACCGGCGGACGCGGCAGGTTGAAGTTCTTGTCGAATGCACTCTGTGCAAACTGGTCGTTGAACTTCAGTGCCGTGATCGACGTGAGCCGGTCGGCGCCTTGTCCGACCACAATACCGATCACGACTTCCTGCGAGTCTCCCGGCGCCATGTCGAACGGGCCGGAGGAGAGGAAGTAGCGGCGGTCGGCCGGGTTGGAGTCGAGCCAGCCAATACCGGTGACCGGATCGCCCGAATGCACGTAGGTGGTCACCTCTCCGGTGGTCGGATTGGTGTGCGGCTGGCCCTCGCGCTGCAGACCCGACATGTAGTTGTACGACTGCTCGGCGCTGCCGGGGTCCGTACCATTGATGTACTTGTTGAACGATGTCATCGGCAGGTTCTTGAACCCGTAGAACCATTGGCCATAGGCCAGCGCCGAATCTTCCATATTGCCCGTCTCGATCATTGGGCCCTGGAAGAAGTCGTACCCGACGGCGGGCGGCGCCGCGCCATAGGTCTGGTCACTACCGGCATTGTAGCAGTACCCCAAGCTGAGCACGGTGTCGCAGCCAACGAGGTCATCACCGGCATCGCCCAAGTCGGGATCGGCCCACGTGTTGACGTAGGCCTCCTCGAGCACATCATTGCCCTTATTGAAGATTTTCAAACGAATGAAGATGCAATTGCCGAGAGCACCGGTGCGTTCGAAGGCGAACGTCGTGCTGTGCACCTCGATGTTGAGTGGTTCGGTGTCGCCGGCGTCGTTGTTATGCGCCGTCCCGTCACCGTCGTTGAACACCGACCACAATGTCATGTCACCGATCAAACCGGGAATCAGATTGCCGCCGGCATCGAGCGAGTCTGAACCATCGGCCGCCTTCAACGCCGGAGCGCCGTCCTCGAACGGCCAATCGGCGAAATCGGGATTCGACTCGGGCGTGTCGCCGCGGCGAATCTTGTAGACGCGGTTTTTCTCGGCGCCCTGGTCACCGCCGAACGGCCCCGGAACGAATTCATCCGAGTACTCGGCCAGCGCGATGCGGATTTCATCGTCTACCTTGGCGCCCATCCAAAAGCCACCTGAATAAATGACGGTCTTATTGGTGCCACGCGGGAAGTAGAGTCCGTCGCTTTTGCCCAGGACACCGCCCTGGTCGTACGCGAACGATCCGGTGTTGGTCACGAACATCAACAGGTTGTTGATGTCGATCCACGTTTGCGTATCCGTGACTTGTGTCCCCGCCGGCTGCACCCCGGAATAGGGGCCGCCGATTGGCACCGCCGCGACTGCGACAGACGCCCAGGCGAGGACAACAGTCGGAACGATCAGTTTCCTCAAGAGCTTCATACCCGTCCTCCTATGGACACTACCGTATGAGATAATCTCCAACATCCGACATCTCTCTTCTAGAAGAATGTCCTCAAACCGAACCGAATCTGCCGCGGTGTGTCGTAGCTGTTCGGGTCGTTCTGTTTGATTTCATACTTCTCGCGGTTGGTCACACCGGTGTAGTCCGCCTGGTCACCGAGGTCTCTCAGGAATTCCTGACCATCGGGCGACGACAACCAACCGGTCGTGTTCGGCAATCCGGTGCTCTCGTACACGTCGAGCGCGTTGTCGCGGTCGAGGAGATTGAGCACCCAGACATAGGCGTCGAAGTTCAGGCGACCGATCTTGAAGGCGCGGTTGGCCTTCATATCCAACCGATACGTCCAGGGACCGTAGTGGCTGTTAATCGATCCATCGGGAACCGATGTGACGCTACCGAGCGTGATTTCGTTGAACACATCCATCTTCGTGTAGGGCCGTCCCGACGACGCATTGAATACGAAGTTGACACCCGCATTCTCCAGGGGATAGAAGTCACCCAACTGAGGGCCTTCGTTGTCCCGCGTGCGAATGTCGAGGATCGCCGAGAACTGATGCCGCTGGTCAAATGCGAGCGGCGCGGACTGGCGTGGCGCTTCCTTGTTTTGCCAGGCCACGTTCCGCTGGGTATTGGCCGTGGAACCAGTGCCCTTTGCGTACGCCAGTGTGTAGTTCAAATCCAACTGAACGTTGCGAACGCGGCGCATGGTGTAGTTGAGGTCGATCCCCCGAACTGTCGCGAAGTCCGCATTGCGGTAAGTGGCAAAGTTCTTGGTCCCTTCCGACAGGAGACTGTCGGCATTCTGATTGACCACTTCGGTGTTGCCTTCGGTATCCTTGTAATAGGCCGTCACGGACATCTTCGAGA
>WJJR01000233.1 GCA_014729565.1 Candidatus Zixiibacteriota bacterium
CAACAAGATCATTTTACCGGTACAAGCGCGGACCGCTCGGCCAGGGGGGACAAACTCACACTGTTGAAGGAGTGGTGATGAAACGCGTCGAGATCACCATGCAAACTGACAGCGTGGTTGTTGAAGCGCTGCTGGGCCAAGCCGACGCCCTCGATGCGTATGCGATGGAATCACAGCAAGCCGCCGCAAAAGCGAAGACTCTGGCCAATGAACGTGAGAGCATACTACAACGCACACTCAACGACATCGGTGATCCGGAGGCGCGTGCTGCAGCACTCGCCAAAATGACTTGCTGTGACAAGGAGACATCATGAGCAACGGCAACGGTCCGAACAACGCCGTCGACGACGTGACCGATGACCGGGCAGTTCTCAACGTCGATGATGTAGTAGGCACAAGTGCCGCGGCGACGGCCAGAACGGCGGGCGCGGTACAGCCTCCGGGCTCCGCCCCAACGACAGCCCCGACAGCAGCCGTTCTGTCATTGGGAACACGCAAGGATGCCGCACAGTGGGTTGGCCGGTGTCGTCAACTCGGATTCGGGATCGCTTCTAACATCAGCAAGCCGCGGCCGACCATGAACGAACTCCAGGCGTTTATGGGGTCGAGCCCAACCTGGATCTTCATTGCTGGCCATTTCGCGGCTGGCAGGCTCTATAATGAAGGAAACACGGTATCGCTGTCCTTTGCAAATTCGTCTGTAGATGCTATTGTTGACGATGCATCCAGAACATTTGCAAAAGATAATGGATTTGCACTTCATCGGCGATCCCAAGTGGTACTCTGGGGCGGATGCTCGGTGGCTGGAAATTCCACCTACATCCGAACGATGCGTTCTCTGTTTGGGAACAACCACCTTCTTCTGGGCTTTGACGGCGTAACCGGCTGGAAAGTCGTCAATACTATTTTGGGAGGAGGAAATCTGAAGAATGATTTCTTCGACCGTATTGGGACTAGTTGGTTCAACCTTGAGCATGTCCGCGATGCATGGATGGAAGCGGCCAATGAGTGGTATGGAGGGGGCTCGCTGGAATCGATCTTCAGGGCTGTGGATCCTGATGGCCAGATGTGGCACATATCCGGTGGCACAATAGAAAAGGGAGCGATCATTCCATAGGCGTTCAGTGGCAAGGACAGGAGACTACGCCGCCTCCCGCCAAATAGTGGGAAGAGTCGTGATTCTGCCTAGCACAATGCGATAGCAACTCTCACAGAAGTTCGTCGTCGCATGTGAGTGCCAGGGGCCGGAGGTCCCCGGCACTCACGCTTAAGAACGGGCTACCCCCACACGACTACTTTCTGGTCGGAATCGAATTCTGACGAATGTAGTCGTACCACACCCTCACTCCCATTCAATTGTCGCGGGGGGCTTGGAGGAGATGTCGTAGACGACGCGGTTGATGCCGTTGACTTCGTTGATGATGCGGTTGGAGATGTGTTGCAGGATGTGATTGGGGATTTCGGCCCAGTCGGCGGTCATGCCGTCGGTGGACGTGACGGCGCGCAGACCGAGGACGCGTTCGTAGGTGCGGCTATCGCCCATCACTCCAACTGAACGCACCGGCAACAGAACCGAGAACGCCTGCCAAATCTTGTCGTATTCGCCTGTCGCTTTCAATTCCTCGATATAGATACGATCGGCTTTGCGCAACAACTCGAGATCAACATGGGTGATCGGCCCCAGAATGCGCACCGCCAGCCCCGGTCCGGGGAATGGGTGACGACCGATCAGGCTTTCCGGCAGACCAAGATGATGCCCCACTTCGCGGACTTCGTCTTTGAACAGCCACTTCAGCGGCTCGACCAGTGTCAAATGCATGCGCTCCGGCAAGCCACCGACATTGTGGTGCGATTTGATCACCGCCGACGGTCCCGCCACCGATACACTTTCGATCCAATCGGGATACAATGTCCCCTGCGCCAGAAAGTCGATTGCACCAAGCTTGCCCGCCTCCTCCTGAAAGACGTCAATGAATAGACCACCGATAATCTTGCGCTTCTGTTCGGGATCAGTGACACCATCGAGTTTCTCGAGGAATCGATCAGTTGCATCAACTACAGTTAGTTCTACACCGGCTGCACTGAGTTCTTCTTTCACCTCGGCGGCCTCGTTGTGACGCAGGAGGCCGGTATCGACAAGCACCGGATGCGATTGATCACCGATCGCCCGTTGCAGCAGCACAGCCAGCACGGATGAGTCCACACCGCCGGACACGCCGAGGATCACCTTGCCATCACCGACCTGTTCGCGAATCTCGGCAATCGCTTCGTCGGTGAATTGCGCGGTATTCCAGCCGCCCCTGCAGTGGCAGATGTCGTAGAGAAAACTCTTTAGTATGGCAGTGCCGTGATCGGTATGCCGCACCTCGGGATGAAATTGCACGCCCCAAAACTGGCGCTCGACATCGGTAACAGCGGCCGCCTCAACTGTTGCGGTCGATCCGATGATCGCCATGCCGTCCGGAAGCCGCTCAATCGTATCACCGTGGCTCATCCACACATTGCAGGAATCGGGCGCGTCTTGCAGGAGGACATCGGCTGTTGTCTTCTGAAGCTTTGCGCGTCCGTACTCACGTATTTCTGATTGCGTCAGCACCGCTCCGCGATGTTTCGCGTAGAGATGCAAACCGTAGCAGATGCCGAGCTTGGGAAAGTCAACATCGTGAAAGCGCGGATCGCACGCCGGCGCACCGGGCGCGTCGACCGATGCCGGCCCGCCCGAAAAGATGATCCCACGTG
>WJJR01000234.1 GCA_014729565.1 Candidatus Zixiibacteriota bacterium
CCAATGAATAGAACACCAGAGATTGGCATACGACTGCCACTCAGTCACCGACGTGCTGTTGACCGCCAACACATACGTCCGAATCTGACGGATGACCGTTCCGGATGGCAGCTCGGGAAGGGATATGGCAATAACTGCTTCATTCCCAGAACCATCGACACGGAACTTGCCGTCCAATTTGCCCTCGTGTTGGCTCACCGTGTCGGCAGCGAATGATGAGTCACAGGGCGGGTAGTGCCACACGATGTGAACCTGCTCCGGTGATTTCAGGCTGGCCACCGCCTCCAGAATCGGCTCGCATTGGCCATACGCCCCTGGGATGTTTCCCAGGAGCAGAACGAGTGCTACCAGCATGTGCCGGATCAGGGTGCCGTTCCCCCGCCCCATACCGTCACCTCGGTTGTTTGGTTGTCAGATGTACTGCCCGGTCTGCGTTGGGAGGATAGCGGGGTAAACGGGCCAAGTCAATCGGAGGGGGCTGGTTTAGGCACAAAATCGTCAAAAATCGCTTGACGCGCGGCGCGGTGGCGTTATCTTGTGTGCGAGCGTTTAAAGGGACCAGGCAGCCCCCTATTTGGTTGCCAGACAAGACTCTTCTGCTGAACAATTTCCGACGGTAATTCCTTTCCGGACGAGGGAAAGGGGAATGACCGGACGGGGTAGTGTATTCTCCTCCGAGCCCCTTCTGCAAGCTTCCATTTCCCCGTTGGCGACACTCCGGCGATCTGTATCTGGTCGCAGGGAACGTCGTAGCGGTTAACCGTCATCACGACCCTCTCCGAACACCATATCGCAAATGGTCGTGGCGGTAGCCGATGAGTTTTTTTCGAGGATTCTGGTTGAACGATTAGGAACGAAACGAGTGTGAAGTGAACAGTAGAACAGCCGACAGACCGATACAGCACTAGACAGGCGCGTCAGCGTCTGCTGCCACGGAGCACCATCGATTTCAAAGGGTGTTTCTGATCGGTTGGCCGAATCTTCATGATCTGAGAATTGTTTAAGGAGGAATTTCTAAATGCAAAAAAAACCCCTAGTAGCAGTTTTGCTCTTCGGACTGCTCTTGGTATTGCCTTTGGTTGTGTCAGAGGCGCGCGTCGATCCGGGCGACAATATGTTGACCCCTGGCGCGCAGCCGCTGCCGTACATCGCCCGTGGGCTCGACAAGGGTGATCTGGGTTCTGCAACGCAGTTCACAGACCCCCTGACGAATCTCCAGAGTGGTGTATCGCGCACTGCGGCAACCTACTGTGATGGCCAGTGGCAGGGCCCGCCGTCCCAAGTCTATACTGGCTGGCTCTATGGTGACGAATTCTATGCCGCATACCAGGACCCCGAAGAACTTGGCTCATGCGCGGGACTCAGCGATCTCTATACGTTTGATGTCACCGCCGTCAACTGGGCTCTCTTGGTTCAAGTTGCTGGAGTGTACAACATCCAGCCGCTCGTCTATGAGAATGCCGGCGATTTCGCCTGCCCAGTGCCGGGTAACGTGCTCTGTGCTGGACCAGTGTACGCGCTGGACTTCACCGGTTCCGGCCCGGGTGGTTACCTGCTGAACTTCCCGTTTACCTCAGAGTGCTGTGTCTTCGAATCGTATTTCGCGGGCGCGTACTTTGCCGACTTCCTTGGAGCGAATGTTGTTGACGTGTTTGTCGACGGTGGCGGTGTGCCGGCTGAGGATTGCTACACCTGGAACGACTACGGTGGCGGCTGGCTCGACCTCATTGTCGACGTTGGCTTTGCGTTCAACCTCTCCCTGTGGTCGGAAGGCAATGCCTACGATCAGAACGCCTGTCCGGGTCTCCCGGGTGTCTGCGACTACCAGTCGTGGTACGATGCAACGTACTACTTCTGGACCGCCCCGGATGCCAATGGCGCCAACGACTACTTCACGCGGTACACGGCCGACGTCTCCTGTACGCTGCAGACCTTCCGCTTCCAGGCGTCCTGCGCCGGCGCGGGCGGCACCGAGCCGACCTACCGTGTCACCCTGTGGGGTACGAATGGCCCGGTCTTCGGTGGACGTATGTATCCGATGGCCTTCGGGACTCCGTACGATCCGCTCGATCCGAACCACGTTGAGTCGATCGACATTCCGTGGAGCCAGATTGTCTGTGCTCCGGACTGGAACGTTGTCGATTTCACCGACTATGAGTTCGGACCAGGTGAGGATATCATCATCTCAGTGGCATTGTCCGAGAACACCCCGGATCCCCTAACCGACGTTATCGGCGTCTTGACGGATGACGGCGGTACACCCACCGGACGCAGCGGCTTCTTTGCCGGTGTGATTCCCGACTGGGTCTACATGGACGAGGTGTTCGGCGGCGACTACGACCTGGCTTTTGAAGCCTACATCTGCTGTGAGCAGGTCGAGGCGGAGGAAGTCCCGTGCGCGGCTCCGGGTCCGGACGACTGGAACACGTTTGCACACGACTACGAACGCACCTCGGCGACCACGATCGAAGTCGGTGATCCGTGCCAGCTCAACCCGGTGTGGCATGCCGATCAGTCGAACCTGGTCAGCTTCACACAGGCCACGGTTGCCGATGACCGCGTGTACGTCTCCGATGACCAGAACGCCCGCGTCTATGACCTGGCGTCTGGTGCGCTGATCAACACGGTCAACGGAACCCCGTACA
>WJJR01000235.1 GCA_014729565.1 Candidatus Zixiibacteriota bacterium
ACAACAGTCTGCGCCGAGTACGGGCCTCCAGCAGGAACGCGATCGTCCACAAAAGGGAGAGATTCGCGAGCGTGTAGCTCTCCACGTGTCCGAAAAAGAGTGCCATCGCCCCACTGGCCATCGTGGCGGCGATGATCAATCCGCGCACGGCGCGATCAGCGCTCAATGCGCGTGCAATTCGGATCAGCGCCCATACGCTTAGCATCCCCGCGACCGAGGCCACCAGTGCATAGGCCAGCGGTATGCTGCCGCCGAACGGCATGACCAGATGGCGATAGACAGCCCAGTGCACGAGCAGATCGAAGTACTGCGTCGACAGATGAACGCCGATCGTCGGCATGTTGCCGCCTTCGAAATACCCGAGAAATGAGTACCCGTCGCCGTACGCCAGCGCGTCCATCCGGAACACGAACATGATGATTCCCAGCGCCACAACGGCGGCCACACGGTTGAGCCGCGACGCGAGGAATGATGACGTCATCTCCGCGATAGAGGCGGCCAGTCGCGGAATGAAACAGATGGCGACAAGTGCGATGAACAACAGCCGCCAGATGATCGAAATGTCCGTCCAGTAGTTGACACCCCATGATTCCAGACCGGGCGCAAACGATGTCACGACATGCAACAGCATCAAAACGCCCAGGCCCGTCAGCACCCACTTCATGGGACTGGAGAGTTCGGCCGATGGCGATGATGCCTGAGGTTTTGACCGTTTGGGCGGACGTTTGTCGCGATGCTTAGCCATAATCAATGCGTCGGTCGCTGCCGGCGGGAATCTACGGCTTTTGGCAGCTACGGGCAATCCTCGTTCAGAATGACCGTGTTGGTTAGAGCAAATGCCAAGAGCATTGTCTGCTCGTAGTGCGTTGTCGCGGGCCTTCGGCCCGGCGTTCGTCAATGTGAGATCTGTAGCCTCGCGCAGGTCCGGCTCTTAGCCGGACCGGTGCGGCTAAGAGCCGCACCGACGCGGCGAATATGTGGGGGCCAACACGCCCCGGCTGTTTCGTCACCATGCACCACGCGTTGTCGCCGGACGCAGTAGTTCTCCCTTTTCGTTGAATGCAGAGGGGCGGGCTCGCCCTGAGCAACGCCGATGGGGTGAGGGTGCCCCCCCGTGCAACAGCATCACCCTCATATTTTCCCTCGACCTCCGCGATCACGGCGGCTTCATTAACAGCATGGAGATCCGGTTGCTGACACGCGACGATGCCGCGGCCTTCCGTGACTTCCGGCTGGTGGGACTGCGCAATCATCCCGAGGCGTTCGGCGAGAGTGCCCGGGAGTGGGCCGCACTGACACCGGAGGAAATTGCCGCACGCATGCCGGCACCCGGCGACATCAGCGAGGGCTTCATCGTCGGCGCGTACGACAATGGTCGACTGGTGGGCATTACCTGCTTAATGCGCTCGCAGCATCTGAAGAAACGGCATCACGCCGAACTGTGGGGGATGCACGTGGCCGCCGACATGCGCCGGCGGGGAATCGGGGAGAGGCTGGTCAATGAACTGATCGCACACGCCCGCACCATCGACGGCCTCGACATGGTGTACCTCACCGCCGCAACCGTCAATGAACGAGCATGGAAACTGTACGAAAAATCCGGATTCACGATCTACGGCACCGAACCGAAAGCACTCCGCATCGACGGTGTCGATTATGATCAACACCACATGATATTGGATTTATCCAAACTCTCATGAACACCACACAACCACCAGGTTCGCGGCGTCCACGTCGTCCACTCAACCGGAGCGTGAGAACCATCACCGCCAGCGTTCTAAGTATCCTGCTGGTAATCCCCATCACCCTGCACGCCCGCCCCCAAACAGTCGATTCCCTGAGTGCCCCCGGTGGAGATGAGGGTATCGTCGCCCAATTCGGCCGCTTCCTCTACAACAACTTCGGGCCGGTGGGGCTGGTGCTGACCATCATTATGGCTGTAGTCCTGATTGTCACGCTGCGTCGCGGCTCATCGAATGAGACCACAACAAGAAACGGGCAGCCGTAAAGGCTGCCCGTTGCGATACGGCATCGGGTGATTGGGGCCTACTCACACGCCCCCGGTCCATTGAAGAAGATAAACTGGATGATGTCGTTGATGTCGACTGCATCAATCACACCGTCGCAGTTGAAATCCGCCACCGATGGCGGGTTGGGCATCGGCGCGTTGAAGAAGACGACGTTGATCAATTCATTCAGATCGGTGGCATCGTGCACACCATCGCCGGTCAGATCGCCGATCAACGCGCTGACCGTGACCGCCCCGGTCGTGACTTCGGGGGTAAAGGCGATTTCCGCCGTCGTGAATTTCAGACTGTACGAGCCCAGAGTGTTGAACTCGACATCGATTGTCTCACCGGGCTGCGCCGTCGACCGGACACGGAAATACACTTTCGCAATCGGCCCGTTGCCCGGTGGCAGCGCGTCGACGAAATCGTCGACCGCTATCCGGTACGCCATCTCACCGTTGAATTTGTTACTGAAGACGTTCTGCATCGACATATGATCAGTGCGGCACCCGGTCGTCACGACCGAATCGAGGAAACCGACAGACGTAATGTTCGAGCAATCGACCGGCAGAATGATCGTATCGACCGGCAGATTGTTGCGCACCATAATGTCAATCCGCGCCGGCTCGCCGGCGAGGACAATCGAATCGGTTGCGGCCAGCGTCTCGGCGAGGGCCGCCACGTAGCGGAGCTCGGTCTTCTGTCCCGGACCGATGTCGGTGTCGATAGTCAACGTGACATCGTACAAGCCGGGATCAAACGTGTGTTCCGGATGCTGTTCGGTTGACTGTGTGCCATCGCCGAAATCCCACATCCATCCGGTCGGAGCCGTCTCCGAGCTGTCGTGGAACTGAACAGTTAACGGCGCCGGACCAATGCGCGGATTGGCGTCGAAGTCAGTCGACGCGATATTCGTCAATGCCGAGTTCGCGTTGATGCGTCCGCTGCCCAGCATTCCGACGTAGTTCGGATTGAGATCATCGATGTTGTCTGTACTGTTGACGATCCGGTCGAAAATCTCCTGACCGCTCAACAGCGGGTTGAGCGACTTGATGAGTCCCACCAACCCGGCGACGTGCGGCGCCGCCATCGA
>WJJR01000236.1 GCA_014729565.1 Candidatus Zixiibacteriota bacterium
GCACCGGTCCGGCTAAAAGCCGGACCTACGCGACAAACCTATGGGTTTTTCAACACGCCTGTACGGGCGGGGCGCCCGTACTACACTACATGTTTCGTGAAGGGTCGATCGTCCAAACTACGATACGGTCGCTGTTGTTTTTGCCGCATCAATCGCCCGATGCACCGCTTCGGCCAGCTCGTACTTGCCGACGGGCTTGGAGACAAATTGGTGCGCGCCCAAATCCATCGCCGCCTGCACTCGATCACCGGGCGCATACCCGGATAACACCACCGCCGCCTGGCGGGGATTGATACGTTGAATCCGCCGGAGCGTCTCGGCACCGTCGATATCGGGCATCACCATATCGAGGAGAACTAAATCATAGGAATTCACCAAAACGAGTTCGAGCGCGTCGGTTCCGGAACTGGTCACGGTCACACGATATCCCAGATCTTCCAGAATGGTCCTGGCAACACGCTGTTGAATGACGTCATCATCAACGACCAGGATATGCTGTCCCTCGCCGATCGGCGTGGGACCGGCCTCTGAAGTGACAACGGTCACATTCTTCGGCAATGGCAGGTACACGGAAAAGGTCGACCCCTCCCCGTCTCGGGACTCAACCGTCAGGTGGCCGTTGTGATCGCGCACGACCGAATGGGCCACAGCCAGTCCCAGCCCACTGCCACGACGGTTGTCGGACTTCTTCGTCGAAAAGTACGGATCGAAGATGTGATCGAGCGCTTCGGGACTGATGCCATGTCCGGTATCGGTGATGCTCCAGACAATGCAGTCTGCGTCCGGACCGTTCTCCCACTCGGGCGGCTGGGAATCGGGTGCGCATAGTCCCGTCCGGAACGTCAGCGTGCCCTGCCCGTCCGTGGCTTCTGCAGCGTTACGGATCAGATTGGCCAGGACGCGCGCCAATTGGGCGCGTCCGACCACCGGCGATGGCAGATCCGTTCCGAACTCCCGAATCAGTTCCACCGACTCCGGGAGATCCAGGGTCCGAATGACCTGCTCGGTGAGGGCATTCAGGTCAACGGGCACGACTTTGTAGTGGCCGCGGCGTCCCAATGTGAGCAACTGCTGGTTGATGTCGGCCATCTGTCGTGCGGCGTCTTCCAGGTCATTCAGCATCGATCGTACGGACTTGGGCGCATCGATGCGATTGCGGATGAGATCGGGATAGGCAACCATTGGCGCCAGCAGATTGTTGAAGTCATGGGCAATCTGCCCCGCCACTTGTCCCGCCGATTCCAGACGACGTGCACGCGACAGTTCATCTTCCACCCGTCGGCGCTCGGTAATGTCCTCCGCAATGCCCGCCATGCGGTACAGACGACCGTCATCGTCGTAGACGGGAAAGGTACGCGCATGAATCCAGCGAATGGACTTATCGGGCATCAACAAACGGTACTCGATGTCGAATGACCCCGCGTCATTCGCGCCGTCGACTATCTCTTCGACCCAATCCCGGTCCTCGGGGTGTATGCGTTCTGCCCAGGCGCGCGGATGCACATACACGTCTTCACATGACAAACCGAAGACACGCTCAAAGGACGGGCTGACGTAGAGAATCTCGCCGGTTTCCAAATCATCGATCCACAACACGGACTCGAGGTGCTCCGCCATCTGACGCAGCCGTGTCTCGCTCTCCTCGAGAGCCTCCCGCGTTTTGACGGTATCGGTGATATCGGTTGCACTGATGCTCAGCGCGATCGTCGCTCCGTCGCGTTTGATTGCCCCCACGCGGGCGTGGAACTCGCGAACGCTGCCATCGGGTTGGCGAAGTTGGCAGCGGTATGGCTCCGGACGTCCGGTTTCCAGAACGCGAAGATAGCAGCGTTTCGCGTTGTCTGCGTCTGCCCCATCAAGAAAGTCGAGTATGCTCCGGCCGATGACATCGTCGATGGTTAGGTCCGAGAGGGTACGGTTGATAAATTGAAGCCGCAGTTCCGGATCAATGATCATGATATGGTCGGCCGAGTTTTCCGCCAAGACTCGCCACTTCTGCTCGGACTCATGGAGTGCGAGCATGGTGTTCTTCCGGTCGATGGCACTCGCCACCACGTCACCGACGATATGCAGCAGCGTGGTATCGTCTTCCGACCACGTCTTCTCCTGGCCTACACTGTCAAACCCCACGAATCCGATTATTTCATCGCGGCTGGCGAGCGGTACACAGATGAGCGATTGGATGCACCCACTCTCAAAGACTGCCCGTTCCATCGCAGCGGAATCCGGGACCTCGCAGACGCGCGGAACATAGAGAACGTTTCCGGCTCGGATCGGTCGGAGGGTCCACGGAAACGTCGCCATCGGGATTTGCTGGAGTTCATGAACCTGGGTATTGATGCCCTCAGCGCACCACTCGTGCGTGTTGGTCATCGTCGAGCCGTCCGGGGCGTACAGGAACACGTACGACCGGTCGACGCCCATGAACTGTCCGATAGCCGCCAGCGCCCGGTCGATCACCTCGTCGATCTGATCGCTGGTCGTCTGGACGAACCCCTTGGAGATGTCGGTGACGATCTGCTGGAAGTCGAACTGGCGTTGCAGGGCGTCAGCAGCTTCACGA
>WJJR01000237.1 GCA_014729565.1 Candidatus Zixiibacteriota bacterium
AAACAGAACCGTAGGGCGGGTGCGCTGGCCGTCTCAAATCACAAGCATCGATCCAACCACTTAAAGCGATTGTCAGAACTATCTTCCGATTGAACACGCGATGTAGTACGGGCGCCTCGCCCGTGCCGCTTGGCCGAGACGCTTGCAGTGAGCGGAGTCGAACTGGCCATGCTACGTTTCCGAAAACCGGAACGGAATTCTAATTATTGCTATAACTTGTTGTCATTCCCGCGAAAGCGGGAATCCATTCTCCGCGCGCACCCGCCGCCCCTACCAAACGTCTCGCGCGGAACGGCGGATGCGCGGTCGGAAACGTCTGGATTTCCCTATCGCCGGAACCTTCGAGGAAATCGCTGACCGAACTCCAACGTCAGCGCATCCGCCCTACGTGTTGGTCACGCATATTCCGGGGCCGAAATTGTGGCCCTGATGGGGCTTTTTCCATCAGGGCCCGCGTAATTCACCTCTAATCACACCCAACGGCTACAAGAGAACTCCCCGCTTCATTCAAACGACTCCTACCGCGCATCCGGATCCAACGGCAACGGAAACACGCGATAGATCCCCGCCGAATCGGTCTCATACACCGTCTCAAAATACCGCGGTGCTGCCCTCAACCGCGGACGCAAGCGACTCAACCGGCGAAATTCGTGCGGACCCGCATAGATGTATTCAATCCCTAACCGCTTCGCCCGGAAATATGTCGAATCCGGGCGGCGTGCCGTAAATACAGCTTCGGCAGCAACCCGCCGCGACACCGGCAATTCATTGATCCATCCCTCTAAAGGCCCTGCCGCCATCGGGCGCAATGCCAAGTGACTTCCCCACGCAAATGGCGCCACCGACTGCGGAACAACGGTCGAATCGCCGTACTCCGGCCACGATTGCACTGTCACGTCGGCGTCCAGATTCTCACGTGCCCACATCGCTGCCTGATGATCCTCCGGATGCACTTGCACCGCTTCTCCGGGGCCGGACGGTCCAATGGCATAGAAATCGTAAACAGCCGTCGGCACACCCAGCAGGACAATCGCGGCGGCAATCATCGTGATCCTATCTGTCCAGCCGGAATCACCCGATAGCCCGCGTGCCAGTGCAAACAGAAGCAACACGAACAGCACACTGATGCCGGTGCGCACGCCATAGGACGGATCGCCGATAAGCTCGACATGGAGCATGACAAACAGCGTTGCCGCACCAATCACCCAGTACATTGGTTTGCCGACTTGATGACTGATCCACCCGCGCCGCGAGTATCCCCAAATTGGCAGCAGAATGAGAGGCCCAAACAGAATGATCAGACGCGCCGGCAACGACAGGTAGTCATCGATGCTGCCACCGAATTGCAGTTCACTGAGAGGATAGGGCGATTGCACCCCAAACCACCAGAGTGGAATCGTCGTGATCAGCACCGCCACAATGACCACGAATGCACCCAGTCCGATGCGTTCCCGTTCATTCGGAAACTGAATCGACAGCACAATCAGCCAGGCCACCGCCGCCACCAGGCTCAGCCACCCGAGTTGCGGATCAATCGATGCGCTGATGCCGGCACCGATGCCGACGCCAAGGTAGCCGATCATTGCCGGTGGTTGGCGGCGCGCGCGCAGCCAGAGCGCACCCACCATCCACAAAGCCAGCGTGACCAACGTCTGAGCGTCGGTCAACGACCAGAAGTAGTAGAGCGGTGTCAAAGATGCCCGCCACCACGCCGACTGGTGGCTGATGGCGTCCGACTGAATCGCTAAAACCAGCCAGTATGAACTGTAGGCAAAGAGCAGCACGACAACGGCGGCAATCAGACGACGCAAATCGAATATGAACGCGCGAAACACGGTCATCACCACGCCGATGAATCCCAGTGCGCTGATCAAATGCGTCAGCATTGTCCACGCGCTCAGCGATCCAACCGGATCCATCCAGTACCGGCCGATCACCGGCAGCAACAGCACACACGATCCCACCGGTGCGGCAACACCTGACAGGCCCAGCGATTCGGGAGGAATGCTCAGACTCAACGCTGCCACGTGAGTCAGTGTCTGCAAGAAGTCGACCGCGTATGAGGCCGGCAGCAAGACATAGCCATGATCGCCGGTCACGCCGAAGCTAAAGTACGCTTTGCGGACAATACCGAGCACCCAGAGGATCGCCAGTTGCGAGACCACGCGTTCGCCGAATGTCCAGGCACGTATCGAGATCGGCGCGAACCCGTCGCGACGCGCGAACAGCATCCAGACCACAATGGCGACCGCATCCAGTCCGATCACCCACCGGCCGCTCGCGTGCCCGGTCACAGCGCCTTCGATCAGCACCACCCATGAGCTGATCGCCACACCAATGGCCCCACCCCACAGCCACAATTCGGCATCGCGTGTCGATCGGTCGCTCCCCCACATGAGCGATACCAATGCCCAGCCAGGGATACAGAATGCGCCAACAGTCAGCACAAAGGCGACGGCAGGGAGCGGATCCAGGAGCTGGAGCACAAACCGTCCGGCGAGTCCGACGATCGCAATCCACCCCACCCACAGCCATATCTGGCGAAACCACCGCAACGGCTTCGGGAGCGGCCCGGCCGACTCCGAGATGGGAGTTCGCGAGGATTCCGTGGCTCCTGAATCGCCACTAGCGTCCGCGTCCGGCTGGCCCGACATGTCGGGCAACTGAGGGTCCTCTGGGTTGTTTGACATGGTCATAGGGTCACAATCGACACAGTTGAGAACGCGGCAAATCTATGGGGAGTCGGCACATTCGGCAACCCAAGTCATGCCTCGGCCGCCTTATTCGATGTCAGTCGAAGCCCCTTGCTTGACCGTATATCAACCGATATGTTCCGGTAGCGACGCGGAGAGATGTCCGAGTGGCTGAAGGAGCGCGCCTGGAAAGCGCGTAGGCGTTAACGCGTCTCCCGGGTTCGAATCCCGGTCTCTCCGCCAGAGTTTCACGGCCAAGAATCTTACAAGAGCATAAGGCGTGACGGGTCTGGTTCCGGCGCATGGCGGATACCAGGGGCTTAAGTCGTTTAAGCAGACGGAGTTGGTTTAGGATGCCACAGTGAGATTCTGTTAGTGGTTTATTGATCGCCGCTCGCGGACGCATGACCAAATGGACCAGGCGGCACGATCAGGGCGGCAGAATATCGCCGAAGGGAGCAAACCTCAGGGACGTCAAAGAAGATGGAACTGAAGCGCGTTGGTGTGGCGCGAGCGAGCCTTGAGGAATCCCCCCCGAAAGTCGCCGCGAACACAGTGATTTGCTTGATCCACCAAACCAACGACCTCCTCGACCAACTCCTGCGCCAGCTCGAGATAGCTCTCTTGAACAACGGCGGCTTCACTGAGCACTTGTGTACGAGACACGCAGCGAATACCGCCGTCGGAATCACTAGTACGTCTTGTCAACTCGCCTTCCCGCGCCGCTTTTCACTGGCTGCAATCATCTCCGACAAATCATCCGCCGGACGGATTTCAAATGGCCCGACTCTCAGGCCGGGATGTTTCGACATGATTTGAATCGCGTGATTCAAATCATTGGCCTCCAGGATCAAAATCCCGCGATCTGTTCTTTGGTTTCGGCATAAGGTCCGTCGGTGGTGACGACCATACCGTTTTGCCAACGCAACGTCACGGCATGGCGCGCACTCTGCAACGCTTTCCCGCCAAGTAATCGACTGTGCCTGAGTTAACTCTATCTCTTACTTACACATTACTTCCGCGGCGCCGCACTCAATATCCGCTCGATCATCACCGAATCATCCGGCAACAATCCTGCGGGGACCAGACGCGGCACCAGCTCGACCCAACGATCGTCAGCGCGGAACACACGCTCAAAGATCGCCAACGCGTCATCGATTTTGCCCTGCGACGCCAACGTCACCGCATGCCAGAACGGTAACTCGACAATTCGGGGCGCGAGTTCTTCGCCTTTGGCATACGCCACCGCCGCCGAATCCCACTGGCCGTGCTCGGCGAAGACATCGCCACGATTGACCCACTCATAGGCGACATGCAGACGGTACAATCGCTCCAACTCATCGACCGGCAACGGATGATCCTCGACGCGCAGATCCAGCAGTCGTCCCTGCCACGCTTTCTCGTGCTGGTGTCCATCGACAACAACGATTGCCGCCGACTGCCGCCCGCGAATGTCGCCGCCTTCATCCTCAGCGGCATGCAGCGCGGCAATCATGCGTTCGGCGAGTGTACCGGTGGTGTTCTGGTACGCGTCGGCCATCGCACGCGGCACCGTTGAATCCTCCATCAGATTGGCCTGTACGGAGAAGCCCGGTCCGGTGATGTGACTCGCATACGCAATACACCGTTCACCGGTGTGCGCCGCCACACGTCCGAGCGTATCGACAATCGCCACCTGACGCACCGCGCGTCCCGAATCGGCCGCCAGCATCGCCGATAACGCCTCCTGGGGCGACTCACCGTTGCGCAGCCGCTCCAAACCATCGGGACCGTAATCGACTTTCACGAACGATTGCGTCGCAATCGCACCGGCACCGGCTTCGGCCCACGGCACAATCGGCCCCACCGAAAACCAGTGCGACTGCACCGCCACACCCATCTGTCCGGTCGCCGCGTCACGCGCGACAATCGAGTAGGTGGATACCGGACGAACCTCCGACGGCTGAACGTTAGCATGCGCAGCAATGGCGACGAGCACGATTGCCAGGCAGAGCAGTGTGATTTTTCGCATTCGACACCTCCATGGACCATAGAATCCGGTGGTTCGGACCATTAGCTCTATCAAAATATCCGCCAAAGCCTTGCGGCTGTAAAGGACCGAGAATTGACCGTGGACGCAATTCGCCCCGAATCAAAATTATTAGCCCTTGGCGACCCCCGCCGGGTAGGACGATATTGTCCTACGGGGGAGTCTCTCTATGAATGTTGTCATCATCGGCATGGGCGAAGTGGGCAAGCATATCACCGAGGTGCTGCTCTCCGAGGGTCAGAATGTCACCCTCATCGATGAATCCGAGAGCGCGTTGGCCCACGCCCACGAAACAATGGACGTCATCACCCTGCGCGGCGACGGCGGCTCGATTGCCACACTCTCGCAAGCCGGGATCGATCACTCACATCTCGTCGTCGCGGTCACCGACAACGATGAAATCAACCTGCTCGCCTGTCTGCTGGCCAAACGATTGGGCGCCGAGAAGGTCGTGGCCCGCGTCTCCGACACCGGCGATCCCCTCGCCAGCGAAGGCCAGTGGGCGGAGAATCTGGGCATCGATCTGGTGATCAGCCCCGAGCGGGCGGCAGCAGTGGAGATTCGCCGCATTGTCGATTCGGCCGGATTGTCGTGGGTGGAATCGTTCGGCGAAGACCGCATTGAAATGATCCAGGTCAAAGTCGAGCGTGATTCCTCCGAGTCGATCGGCAAAGCGCTTAAAGATATTCGATTACCGGAGAATGCCCTGGTCGCCGCCATCGGTCGCGGCGAAACATTTATCATTCCCGATGGCAACGAGCACATCGCCAACGGTGACGAGGTCTATCTCATCGGCAGAAGCGACGCCCTACCCAATGCCCGCACCATCCTTGCCGGTCCGTATCGTCAAACATCCAAAGTCGTGATCATGGGGGCTTCGGCCACCGGACGCGCCCTCGCCCACCTGCTGGAAAAGAGCGGCATCAACACAACCATCATCGAGCGCGACTCCGAACGCGCCCAGCAGTTGGCTATGGAACTCGAAAGCGGGGTGGTGTTGCGCGGCGACGGGACCCAATCGGACTTCCTCAAAGAGGAGAACCTCAACAACGCCGATATCTTCATCGCCACCACCAAATCCGACGAACTCAACTTAATGGCGGGACTGCTGGCCAAAAAGCTCGGCATCGCCACGGCAATAGCGATTGCGCACAAGCCCGACTACGCGCCGATCTACCGCGAACTCGGTATCGATCACACCATTTCCCCGCGTCTGCTCGCAGCGAAAGAGGTGTTGCGCTACATGCGGCGCGGCCCCACGGTGTCGGTCAGCGTTTTGGCCGATGGAGCCGGCGAGATTCTCGAACTGGAAGCCGAGGAGGGTTCGGCCATCACGGGCAATCGATTGGCCGATGTCGGCTTTCCGCAGGGCGCGCGCATCGGCGCCGTTACAACCGATGAGGGCGTCCACGTTCCCGGCGGCGACTTCAAGGTACCGGAGGGCGCACGGGTGATTGTCTTCAGCACCCCCGATAACCACGACGCGGTGGAGAAGATGTTTCACGCCAACCGCAAATCGATCTTCTCACTGAAGAAGTAACGTCCATGAGCGCGCGTCTGATCGCACGGTTTCTGGGGATTCTCCTCATCGTCGAGGCCTTCTTCATGGCCACGTCGATCGCGTGGGGCATTATCGACGGTGATTCCACGGCCATTATGAATTTTGGTATCGCCACCGCGATCACCGCGATCTCGGCGTTAGTGTTGATTCTCATTGGACGCGCACCGTCCGATATTATCCACCCGCGTGAAGCGATCGCCACAGTCACCATTGGCTGGACCTTAGTCGGTGCCTTCGGCGCGATCCCCTACCTCCTCGAGGGAACATTCAGCCATTTCGCCGATGCTTTCTTCGAATCGGTCTCGGGATTTACCACAACCGGTGCGAGTGCGATCACCAATGTCGAAGTCCTCTCGCGCAGCCTGCTGTGGTGGCGCAGTCTCACGCAGTGGATGGGCGGCATGGGCATCATCGTCTTGTTTATCGCGATTCTGCCGCGCCTCGGATTGGGCGCCACGCGTCTATTCCGTTCCGAGGTGCCGGGGCCGATCACCGAACGGTTGCGTCCGAAACTGCGCCAGACGTCGTTGATTCTGTGGTACGTCTATATGGGACTAACCGGTGTCGAAGCCATGATACTCGTCTTCCTCGGTGTCAGCCCGTTCCACGCCCTTTGTCATTCGTTTACGACAATGGCGACGGGTGGATTCTCGACGCTTAACGCCAGCATCGCCGGATTCAATTCGATGGCCGTTGAAATGACCGTCCTGGGATTCATGTTCCTCGCGGGAATCAACTTCACACTCTATTTCCGCATTGTGCAGGGCAAACCGCAGAACCTCTGGCGCGATCCCGAATTCCGGACTTATCTGGGCATTCTGCTACTGGCGTTCATCATTTTAACCACGGCGTTGATACCATCGATGCCATCGGTGACTCAGGCACTCCGCTATGCGAGCTTTCAGGTCGTTTCGCTGCAGACAACCACCGGATTCGCCACCGACGATTTCGATTTGTATCCCTCGGTGGCCCGATTTCTGCTGGTGGGCTTGATGTTCGTCGGCGGATCGGCCGGATCAACGGCCGGCGGAATCAAAATCGCACGGTATATGGTGCTGTGGCGCGCCCTGGCCAATGTGGTGATGAAATCCTTCCGGCCCAATGTCGTGACCGCGGTCAAGATCGGCACAACACCGGTCGACCGGGAGACAGTCCTCAGCGTCAGTACGTTCTTTGCGGCCTTCATGGGGTTGTTCTTCTTTGGATCGTTGTTTATGGCCATCCTGGGGCTTGATCCGGTGTCGGCGGCCACTTCGGTGGTTGCCTGCCTGGCGAACATCGGTCCCGGCCTCGGCGCCGTTGGGCCGACACAAAACTACGCGTTCATTGCGCCGGCCGGCAAAGTGGTCTTGTCGGCGTTGATGATATTGGGACGGTTGGAAATTTTGACGGTTGTCGCCTTGCTCTTCCCGTCATTCTGGCGAAGATAGACACTATGGCAACACGCACGGTCCATCGCTTACGCGCCGTCATCATCTTGCTGGCCACTGTGGTCGGCGGCGGTACGCTTGGATTCGTCATCATCGAAGGATGGAATCCGCTCGATGCCTTCTACATGACCGTGATCACCATCTCCACGGTCGGCTACTCCGAAGTCAAGCCGCTGTCCGAAACGGGACGTGCGTTTGCCATCATGCTGATCATTATCGGTGTCGGCGCCACACTCACCGGTATGACGATATTCTTTGAAATGCTCGTGGAGGGCCAAATTCGCGGCCTGATGGGCAAACGACGGATGGAACGAGGACTCAGGCGTATGAAAGACC
>WJJR01000238.1 GCA_014729565.1 Candidatus Zixiibacteriota bacterium
TCTCAGTGCGAATTCAAACGGAAACGACCGCATAACAACGTAGTTTGGTCATTTCGAACCCCGGCTTCAAACGGAAAATCGGCCATTCGCCTAATCTGTGCAGATCCGGCTCTTGGTCGGACCGGTGCGGCTACGAGCCGCGCGTAGGCCCCATAGGGGCGTACTGAGTACGCCCTCTCTCCGTAAGGGTTACGCGCAGCGGGCGTATGCAATACATCCCGACAACAACATGTCATCAGCAATGACACACGCTTTTCAAGATACCTCTGCCTGCCCTCACATCCGCCGAAACCGAATGCACCCGTTTATCGCCCATCACAACTGGGAATTACCAAACAACTCATGCGTATCCGACGATCGCGATCGCCGTTTACTCCTCGTTTTCCGTGAGGCCGGACGCTTGGCCGCGAGAGACCGATTCCGGGGACTGGCCTGCAGCGATGACCGCAACACCAGAATGTACCGAGAATCGAGACGGCTCCGTGCACAGCGGCCGCAGTACAGCCGTTCCCGCCGCGCCCGATGGAAGGTCGCCTGGCAGTTCGGACAGATGTAGACATACCTGGCCCGTGGATGCAGTCCGGGATATTCTTTGCAGTGGACCGTTGCCCCGACACGCTCGGCCTCGCGCCGAAAGGCCTCGTCATGGTGCGGCAAGCGCAGATGGATCATTTCATGCAACAGCGTGTCATCGACGTCCTCGGGGAAAAACTGGTGATACGCCCACGACAGACTGATAATCTTGCGACTGCGGTCGCATGTCCCCGCAATCCGCATCCGCCTCGACCAGCGCACCGTCGCGCGCGGCAATCGGTTGTTAAAGAAGCGCGCATTGAAGCGGATGAAACGGCGCGCCAGTTCCTCGTTGTCGGGAAGTTCAGGAGCCCACAGGGCGGTCAGGTCGAGTTGCGTCATGGCGCCCATAGTGCAACGCCGGGCGCCATCTGGCAATGTTAATTTGCAAACGGGCAGGTGCCGGTTGCACAGCTCGGTCCCGCGCCGGAACTCTCGCTGGTCGTCGTGGCAAATGTCGACATCTTGCGCTTAACATCGTTCGACTGGCACGACGAACAGACGATCTTCTGTTCCGCCGCAGCATTGAACACCAGCTCTTCAAACTCGGTGCCGCAGGATTGGCACGTGTACACATAGATCGGCATGATCAGACCTCGTTGAGCTATTCATTCATCATCGCTTGCCGACGCGTCGCGTCTGCATCGGGACCATTAACGCGCGATCATCCTGTTCTGTTTGACAGTAACTCCGGAGACGGCTGGAAGCGTGAATCGGTTGCTCAGGGCACCTGATCACCCTGGATGAGGGACATCGGGTTGTCGATGCGCAAAGGATCGGCCGACACGAATCCCTGCCCATATCTGACACCGATCCGGGCGCCAAACGATCGGGCCATCGTTTCCAGACTCCACATGTAGTCGCGCGTCTTCTTGGGATTGAGAAACTGCGACTTGTGCGCCGCGAGGGCCGACATCCATTGGTCAAAGTACTCACTGATGTCGACGACGAACGATGGATTGATGCCCGACGGCATAAAGTAATGATACAGTCCGCCGATGCGGTGCACCTCGTGGGGCCCGCGCAGTTTCACCAATGACGCCAGGTTCGCGCCGTTCATGACAATCCGTCCGGCGGCGAGATGGTCGGGATGCGATTGGCGGCGCCCGGTGAACCCCTCCCAGTGCGGCGCAAAAATCAGGCGCGGTTTGTAGCGGCGGATCAGACGCGCGATCTGGACACGGTGTTGGTAAGTGTCCATCAGCCTGGTGTCGCCCCAGTTGAAACGCTTGACGATTTTGGCGCCCATGATGGCGGCCGCCTGGTCGGCTTCTTTGCGACGCACCGCCGGTGTTCCGCCGGTCCCCATTTCGCCCTCGGTCAGCAGGATGATGCCGACACGGTATCCCTTGTCCGCCAGTTTGCACAGCACCCCGCCGCTGCCGACTTCGACATCATCGGGATGGGCGCCGATGGAGATGACGTCGTAGTACGTGGTCTTCGGTGTGGGGAGTTTCTTCTTCCGGGGGCGTGGCATAGGGGGTGAAACTACGGGGGCGGAGCCCCATCGGCAAGCAGTCTATTGGCAGTAGTGACTGAGACGACTTAGTTCATCCGCCGGATGAGCTTGTAGTAGGCCATCTTGGCAGGCTCGTACTCGGGGTCAACGTCCAACGCGCGCTTGTACGAGCTGGCGGCCTTGTCGTATTCGTTCTTCGACTCCCACGCCCGGCCCAAATTGTAGTGCGCGAATTCGCGCCGCGTGTACTGCGCGGTCTTGGCGGCACGGCGCAGGTACGGGATCGCGTTGTCGGCTTCACCCATTTCGAGAAAGTAGGCGCCGATGTCGTTCCATGCGTTCCCGTAGTCCGGATCGATCTCGATGGCGATCTTGCAGAACTCTATCGCCTGGACAAAGTCGCCCAGGAACGACTGAATCCAGCCGAGGTAGGTGTAGGCGGCGGCGGTCGGAAACATCTTGATCGACTTGCGATAGTAATACTCCGCATCCCGATAGAACCCCATCCCCTGGAAATCGTGTCCCATCACCAGGTACTTCTCGGCATATTGGAGTCGTTTGCGGCGCGTCATCGACATGATGTCATCCTCGCTTGTGCCGTCGGTCACACAACTCGAATATATGCCGCGTTACAGCATCCCGCAATCACACCGGGCACACGAAGATCGCGTCCGCGTTAAATTCAGATCAAAAGTGATCGATTGTGGAGAACGCAAAGATGGTGTACAAAAGGAAA
>WJJR01000034.1 GCA_014729565.1 Candidatus Zixiibacteriota bacterium
TCTGGATGATGCAAAGCCAGAACGCCTTCAATGATCACGAATCGCAACGGATCAACGTCGACGGTGGCCGGTGAGCGCGTATGTACCGTGTAATCATACACCGGACGCCTGATGGCGCAGCCGCTGGCCAGCAAAACAATGTGGCTATTCAACAATCCCCAGTCAAACACATCCGGTGCATCGAAGTTGAGACGCGACCGTTCAGAAAACGGAAGTTCGTCGTGTGGTTGGTAATACGCGTCGAGCGGGATGATCGCCGCGTTGTCGAGGCCCAGTCGCTGCTGCAACGTGTCGGCCAGGAGTGTTTTCCCGGCGCCGGAGGGACCAGCGATTCCAATCAATTGGGAGCCTGCACCATCCGCCATGCTTCGCGCTTCGATTCAATTGGATTGCCGAGTTATGATGACGATGTGACGTCCAGCCGCCGATTGTCGGCGTACAAGTGTAGACGCTCGACGTTGAACGATAGATTGACTGCCTGCCCGACATCGACCGACTCATCGGCATTCAGTCGCACTGCCCAGCGCTTACGCGTGTCGGTTTCTTTGAGATAGGCGTAGCGGTCGGCGCCGAGGTTCTCGATGATCTCCACTTCCCCCTCGCCGTGATCACCGCCGAGATTGATGTCTTCGGGACGCACCCCGAGCAACGTTTCGCCCTCGTGATCGACCGACACCGGTATCTCGAAACCGTTTCCCTCAAACGCATCGTTACGAATCTCGCCGGTGATAAAGTT
Source organism: Candidatus Zixiibacteriota bacterium (assembly GCA_014729565.1). Classification (GTDB taxonomy): domain Bacteria; phylum Zixibacteria; class MSB-5A5; order WJJR01; family WJJR01; genus WJJR01. The sequence goes on from WJJR01000034.1 coordinate 737, forward strand.
CATCGCCGGCATCCCGACAAAGCCTGCGACGAAGGGTGTCGCCGGACGTTGATAGACCTCATCAGGCGTCCCCACCTGTTCAATACGGCCGTCGTTCATCACGACGATCGTCTTGCCAAGTGTCATCGCCTCCACCTGATCATGTGTGACATAAATGACGGTCGCTTCGAGCCGTCGGTGCAGGGCCGCGATTTCGAGTCGCATGTCATTGCGCAGTTTGGCATCGAGATTGGAGAGTGGTTCATCGAAAAGAAACAACGTTGGCTCTCGCACGATGGCGCGGCCGATCGCCACCCGTTGCCGCTGCCCACCGGAGAGTTCGCGCGGACGGCGCTCGAGCATCGGTTCGATACGAAGCAGCGACGCGGCATCCCGGACGCGCTTCTCCATTTCGTCCTTAGGCATTTTGCTCATCTTCAGCGGAAACGCCAGATTCTCGCGAACGGTCATGTGTGGGTACAGCGCATAGGTCTGAAATACCATCGCAATGCCGCGCTCTTTCGGCGTTTTCTCGTTGACGCGATCACCGTTGATGATCACATCACCGTCGGTAATGGTCTCCAGTCCGGCGATACAACGTAATGCGGTCGATTTACCGCAGCCCGACGGCCCAAGCAACACACAAAAATCGCCCTGATCGACCGTCAGATCGATTGCGTTGAGCGCTTCGATCTCGCCGAAGCGCTTGGTAAGTCCACGCAGTTCGAGAGTGCTCATCCTTTGACAGCTCCTGCGGTCAGTCCGCTGATGATACGCCGCTGCAAGACCAGAACCAAGACCACTAACGGAATAGTGGCGATCACGGCGGCGGCGGCCAGTTCGCCCCACGGGACCATGTATTCGCCGGGAAACTTCGCAATGCCGACCGGCAGGGTCTGCACCGCCGGGTCGGTCATAATCAACAGGGCAAAGAAAAACTCATTCCACGCATAAATGAAGACCAGAATCGCGGTGGTGAACACGGCCGGTGCGGCCACCGGTACGAAAATGCGCCACATCGTGGCCAACGGCCCGCAACCGTCGACCCTGGCCGAATCCTCCAGATCAGATGGAATCTCCTTGAAGAAACTCGTCAGAATCCAAATCGCTAGTGGCAAGGTCAGCGCCGTATACGGCAGCACCAGACCCGGATGAGTATTGAGTAATCCGAGCTTGAGCAGCAAACGGTACACGCCACCGACAATCGCGATTTGCGGAAACATTGACGCCGCTAATACCAATGACAGAATGCCTCGTCGCCACGGCATTCGCAAACGTGCCAAAGGATACGCCGCCAGGGTACCCACCAACACCGCCAACAGCGTGGTCAACCCGGCAACAATGGCACTGTTGCCGACATACCGCATGAAGTTGTGCTCATCAACCGCCGCCGCGAAGAATTCGGTTTGCAGGTCAGGGATGATCGTCGGCGGACGTTCGGCGATCGTCTGCGGCGACTTCAGCGACGTGTTCAGAATCCACATGAACGGACCGATGCTGAACAGCACAACCGCGACAATGACGATAGTAAAAACAACGCGTCTCATGACTCGTAGATCCGTGTTCGGACGGTCCGGATGAGTATCGTGGCGACAATCGCAATCATGACAAAGACCAGAACCGAAACGGCTGAGCCGTATCCGAACTGTTGCTCCGGAAACATCTTCTGATAACCGTAATATTGAAGCACGTTGGTCGATCCGCCGGGTGCACCCTGTGTCATGACATACACCAACGCAAACACGCGAAATGCATCCATCATGCGAAACAGCAGGGCCAGCAGAATCGCCGGTTTTAACAGCGGCAATGTAATCCGGAAGAAGCGCTTCACCGCATTGGCGCCGTCGATCCGTGCGGCTTCATACAAATCTTCCGGGATGCTCTGTAAACCGGCGAGAATCAACAGCGCGGCAAACGACGACGTCTTCCACACATCCGCACCGATGATCGCCATCCGCGCGCTCCACTCCGATGCCAGCCACGCGACGTAATTGGCCACGTTGGAACCGTAGAACACCAGGTTGACGAACCCATACTGATCGTTGAGCATGTATTTCCACATCACACCGGCGACAACGGTGGGAATGGCCCACGGAATCAGTACCGCCGCCCGCACCAGGCCACGTCCCTTGAAGTGCTCGTGAATCACTAACGCCAGTCCGAGACCGATCAGAATCTCCAGCGCCGTCGACACGATCACGAAGATCAATGTGAATTCAATCGTCCCCGTCGCCACACTGTCACTAAACAGTGTGCGATAGTTGTCCAAACCGATGAAGGTCTTTGGCGAGAACGGCGTGTCGCGATACAGGCTGTTGATGAATGCCTGCACAATCGGCGACAGAACAAAGACCGCAACAATGAAGACAGCGGGAGCGACTAAGGCATACGCGGCTTTGCGTTCACTGTTCACTGCACCCGGCCCAGTGCGGTTTCCATTTCCGTTGCGGCCTTGGCAGCGAGCGCCTCGAGATCAGCGTCGTCCTGCGACAGGGCCGAATGCAGAAACCGCTGCAGGATGTTGGAGACTTCCGGGTAGACCGGTGTGCGTGGACGGGGCGTCGCGGTTTCAAACACCGGATACATCTCTTCAAAGTGCGGATTGGCGGCCAGTACCGCGCTGTCCTGATACAGTGTTTTGCGGGCCGGCGCACGCCCGGCGTTGACGGCGAAATGCCGTTGCATCTGCGGACTGGTAAAGAACTCGACCACGGTCCACGCCGCGTCTGGGTTCTTTGAATACCGGCTGATACCAAAACGCCAGCCACCCAGTGTCGACGTGCTCATGTCGTCCTTGAATGATGGCAGCCGGGCGATTCCCACCTGACCGGCAATCGGCGACTCTTTTGACACCGACCAGGCGTACGGCCAGTTGCGATGGAAAACCGCACCACCGCTGGTAAACAGATCGAGTGATTCCTGCTCCGAATAGGTGAGCACACCTTCGGGCGCCGCATCACCGATCAGTTCATTGCGCACAAATGCGATCGCCTCCATTGTCTCCGGCGATTCGGGCTCGGTCAGCCGACCGCCATTCGACTGCACAATCTCGAGCATATCGCAGATCAGCCCTTCGTATTGACGAAACTGTCCGCTGAACCCATTGAGATTGGGATCGTTCTCGCCGGCCTGGATCGAATCGATTTGATCAATCATTGCCGCCCATGTTGTGGGCGGTTCAAAGCCGTACTGGTCGAGCAGATCCTTGCGATAATACAGAATACCGGCATCGATGTTGAGTGGCACGCCATAGATCTTGCCATCCCATACGTCGGCCTGAATGCACCCGTCGAAAAACTTGTCCTGCTCACTCGGAGGGAATCGCTCATCGAGCGGCATCGCCCAGCCGGCGGCCGCAAATTCGGGTGTCCAAATGACATCCATCAGAAACGCATCCACCGATGGATCCTGATTGCGCAACTTCTGCGCGACCAAATCATGAAACTGCGATGAACTGTGCGGACCAATTTCGCGGACGATCTTGATGTCGGGATGCGCCTCGTGGAACATCGCCAGGGCACTGTCCCAGGCGGCCGGAATGTTCGGTTTCCAAACCACGAGATTGACGGATGTCACACCTGACTCCGTGTCCGATCCGCCACACCCGAACAACGCCATTCCAACAATCAACATCCCAGCAATCAATACAATGCGCCGCATAGCTCAGTCCCTCCGGTGTATCCGTTCGACCGGAGTATAAGAAAGTCGGTGGGGAGTGAAAAGGGGGGAAAGACCGGTGACTCTATAGCTGCAAAAAGTAGGTCCGGAGCACCGCGCGTCAGAAGCGTCAACCGTTCACAATCCCGTTACTGCACCGGGCTCCTGACGGCCGCGTTTGTGAGAGGCGTCTGTGGCGGGCGTCAGGAGCCCGGCGCAGCAAGCGTCTCCGCAAATCGAACAGGTACAGACGCGCCATGCTCCTGACTTACGATGGATTCAATATCTGAGGAATGCTTACGGCCGCCCGCCGAGCACGCGCGCCGGCAACATCACAATGCCCTTGAGCAGTCCGAGGACACCCTCGACGGCAATGCCGACCAAGCGTAACGGCAGCAGAATGACCCACACGACCGGGTACGCCACCAGGGCCAGCAGGGCCAACGGCCAGCAGATCACAAACAGAATCAACCACAGCAGAAAACTTAGCATTGTCCACCCCGTCTTTATTCGCTCACGTGTAATGTCGACTTTCATTCTCACTCCCCACGTTCAGACGTCACAATGACCGGTTTGTTTCAATCACACATGATACTGACTTCACGCCCCTCTGGCTGTGGGGTCAATTCCTATTATCGGACAAATTCAGGTCGACTACGGTCGCGCCCCAGGAGCCGCCGCTGCCTCCCTCGTGACGGAACGCGGCGACATGCGGGTGCTCCTCGAGGATGCCATGGACGATCCGCCGCAGCGTACCGGTTCCTTTTCCATGAATGATACGCAACTGCGTGATGCCGCGCGCGCGGCATTCCTCAATGTAGTCGGGGACGAGTGATTTCACGTCACGCGGGGAAAACGTGTGCAGATCCAGCGTCCCGTCGATCGGCATGTGATGCTCGTCGTCGGTCATCTGCACAATATACGCAAACGGCATCAAGGGGAACGCGATTCTCGTCGATAGATGACAGGGGAGGTAGAGTTTGCCCATGTCTGAGACAGTCACCCGTACGGTCGTACGCAAAATCCCAATACCCGGTGTGGAATCGTCGGCCCAAGTCCCGGAGGTATCGCCGCGATTCCCGTGGCTGACGGTGGTCATATTCGCCGTGGGGTTTGCACTGTACTTCGGGACCCTATTGCACGTGCCCTCGATTCCCATCATGGCCATGGCGATCAGCCTGCTCATCATCGGGGTCGTTCTCTTTATCGCCGCGGGACTAGACCGGTATGAGGCGACGGCTCCAACGGATGTCGAGTCGAGCGGTAAGCTGGACCAGGTGTTTGAAGAGCCCATCGTGGAATCTCCCCATCAGGCCGACCGACCAGAACACGTTCATCCTGTGTGATCAATTAGAGTGATTGTCAGAAGTATTGTTTGTTTCCATTGGGGCACCACGGGCCTTAAGGGTGTGTTGAAAAACCCATGGGTTGTCGCGTAGGTCCGGCTCTTAGCCGGACCGGTACGGATAAGAGCCGCACCTACGCGAGTTTATACATGTAGGCCAAGCCACATTTGCGCGGATGACAGCATGCGGCCAGCGCGATGGGCTTGGTGGAACCTGCAGTTCTTGTAGTGCGGGCGCCTCGCCCGCACCTCAGTCCGGCCGAGGCGGCCGGACTACAACCTAGGGGTATTCACAGCCGGCTTGGCTTTCGGCGGTACATCATACTTCGGTGGTGGCGCCGTGTCGTCGTCTGTCTCGACCAGCAGATGCAGATCTTTGACCGTAACGGTCAATGCACCGTACTCCTCGGTGACTTGCCCGACCACAACAAACGGTCCCGGACGCATCGTCAGTGATGCAAACTTCTGATACTGCCGTGGGAAGATGACTGTCTCGTACAACGCGTACGTATCTTCAAAGGTGATGAACACCATCGGTTCATCCTGTTTTGTGCGCAGACGTTTCCGTGTCACCTGCCAGCCCACCAGCGTCACGGTCTTGCCGATAAATCGATCCAATTCCGTGGCGCGAATGACCGAGAATCGCTTCAGCTCTCGTCGGAACAACGACAACGGATGCGCGGAAACGGTAAATCCGATACACTGCGATTCCGACGCCAACACGCGCTGCCAATCATAATCGCGCACCGGATCCACCTCGGGCAGCTCCGGCGCCGGGAACAATGCCAGTTGACCGGTATCAGACTGTGCATTGTCCCGCTGCCGCTCCCGCGCCGCCGTACGCAACTGGCTGCCGTCGGGACGGGCCATGGGAAGGGGCGTATTGTATACGCCCTTGTCAGTGTCGTGAAGGTGCGTATGCAATACGCCCCTGCTCGTCTTGGATCTTCGCGTTCCCTTCCTGCCGTGTGCCCCCAGCACCAACTGCCGCAACAGCTCGGGACGGTTCCGCTGACCGGCAATCGCATCCAATGCCCCGGCGCGAATCAACACCTCGACATCGGCGGCGGGAATCGGCACTCTGTGCAGAATGTCGGCGAGATTGCGGAATGGACCGTGGCGTTCCCGTTCGCGCAGCAGCGCCAGCACACTGTCGAAGTGAATGTGACGCAGTTGCCCCAGCCCCACGCGAATCCAATCGCCGGCGCCGGTGTAATGCCACATGCTTTTGTTCACACACGGCAGCAGCACCCGCAATCCCATCCGCTTGGCTTCGGAAATGTACGCGAAACTCGAGTAGTACCCACCGTAGTTCGACAGCACCGCTGCCATGAACTCGGCCGGATGATGCGCCCGCAGATACGCCGACTGGTAACTGACCAAAGCAAACGACGCCGAATGCGCCTTACAGAACGAATACCCCGAAAACGATTCGATCTGCCGCCACAGTTCATCGACCGTTTTTCGTTCCAATCCCTTCGCCAGTGCCCCGCCGACAAACAATTGACGGTACCGTTCGATGGCGACAAAGTCGCGCTTCTTCGACATCGCTTTGCGCAATCCGTCGGAATCGCCCGGATTCATCCCGGCAATCGCCTCGGCCACTTTGAGCACGTCTTCCTGATACGCCATCACACCATACGTTTCCCACAACGCCTTACGCATCGCCGGATGGAGATACCACGACGGGTCATGCTCGCCGTGTTCGCGCACATAATGAAAGCGTTCGATGTACGCCTGCATCATCCCCGACGACGCAATCCCCGGACGGACAATCGACGACGCCGCCACCAAACCATCGAATGTGTGGCAGTCGAGTTTCTTCAGCAGATTACGCATCGACGGGCTCTCGACATAGAAGCACCCCATCGTATCGCCTTTACGCACCATCTCCTTCGTTGTCGGATCATCGACCGGATTGAAACACGAGTACTCGATGCGCCGTCCGGTGTTGGCCTCGACCGCGTTGATGGCATCGTCGATTACCGCCAGCGACCGGTTGCCCAGTAAGTCGATCTTCACCAGCCCCATGTCTTCGACCGGATACATGTCCCACTGCGTGACCACCACGCGCCCGTCGTCGGTTTCCTTGGCGGCTTGTTGCAACGGCAGGTAATCGGTCAATGCGGTCGGGGCGATCACCAATCCGCCGGCGTGCACACCGAGATGCTTGGGAA
>WJJR01000239.1 GCA_014729565.1 Candidatus Zixiibacteriota bacterium
GCGATCGCCGAGCATCCTGACGGTGGTTTTGTGATTGCCGGGGCGACACGCTCGATCGGTAATGGCGGTGTGGATATGTATCTGGTGCGGACGGACGAGGGGGGTGAAGTGAAGTAGACGAAGAACTGATCACGCCTGGCCCGCCCCATGCACATGCACCATCACCCCGCCGTAGTAGCCGCCGACGGCGACGGTGACGGCGACGACGAGTAGTAGCAGCAGATACACCCACACGTTTCGGTGCGGGAACAGTCCGCGCAATCCCAATCGCCAAAAGGTGAGAATCGCCAGACCGCCGGTGCTGATGAAGGCAAGGAGTTCGTGTGTCTCGACTATCTCGTGCAGTTCGGCCGTCATCGCCACCGATTCTTCAGCCACCAATCCCGAGACCACCGAAAAGACGGCGCCGATCAGCGCGATGATCAGAATCGGCGTCGACCCACCCCAGAAGCCCGCTTCGGTTAACCGTCGCCGGTCGAGGAACCAGCGACCCCAATCGAGAGCAAACGCCGTTAAGGCGAGTGCGATCGGGAAATGAACGACGAGCGGGTGGACATCCATAGGCATTCCGTGGTATCCTCTCAACGGCCGGTGCACGGTATCACCGTACACCGAAACCGTCAATGATTACTCCACCCGGTTGCGCAGTAGAGTGTGCATCGCGATTCACATCTGAACGATCGGGGCACAAGCAGAATCAGAATCGGAGTCGACCAGAGTACTCGATCGCGACTTAAGTCGTTGTTCGTCAACGTGTTGATCTGCGGCCTGATGCCGTCCCGATCACGTCAGGCCACCCGATGGTCATGGCATTGGGCTTGCGTTTAGACGCGCTGGGAGCGTCGCCGGTTGTGACGGCTCTTCTGATTGCGTGTGTCTTATGACCGATAACCCGAACCCCATCGACTACCGTCAGCGCTACCTCGCGCTCAGCCGTTTGGCGACCGGCGCGGTGCGTGGCGATGCGGTCAGTGTGCTGCTGCAATCGGCTGTGGCCGAAGCGGTCGAACAGCTCGGCTTGCTGGCGGGATCGGTACGGGTGTTCGGTGACGGCGACACTGATCTCGCGACGGCCGCTGCCGGCGATACCACCGCGCAGGAGCGACTGGCGGAATTGGACGGCACGCTCTTGTCGCAGTTGCGCCGCAGTTACTCGGTACGCTCGTTGTTCATGACGCTCGACATCGACGGTCCCGCGGGACTGTTTTCGTACCCCCTCAAATTCGGAGACTCGATCATGGGAGCCATTTCCGGTATCGCACGTGGTGAACGCAATCTCGCCCACGAAGAACAGTTTGTCGCCACGATTGCTGCGATGGTCGTACTCCTTGGGCGCGCCACCGGAAGCTGGTCGACTCCGGAAGGGGTGGGGACACCGTCGGGCGACGATGCGGTCCGTACGCGTGCAGTCCTCGAAACCGCCGCCGCAATCAATCATGAAATCAATAATCCGCTGATGGCGGTCATGGGCAACGTCGAGCTGCTGCTGCGCCGCGGTGAGGGCGTTGATCAAGCGACCCGCGACAAGCTCACCAAAATCCACGAAGCCGCCAGCCGTATCCGTCAGGTCACCCAGGACATGATGCGCATCTCCAATCCCAAGTCGGTGCCGTATCCCGGTGGGAGTTCGATGATTGACATTAAGGGATCCGAGAAGCGCGAGGAGGGGGAGTAATCCTCTCTCAACCGCTTTGGTTGAACATGAGCTCTTCAACCGAACTGGTTGTATCCAAACGTCCACGTGTTGTCATCCCCGCAACCACTTCGCGGGAGCGAAGTGCGCCAGCGGGGATCCAGTGACTTTGTCTCCGTATCCACACAGAATGGGTTCTTCCGCCGTGGCCGACAGGGATGAAAGCAAGTGCGAGCACTGCGTCGGATAGCCAAAGAACATTCACCTGGCAGATGCCATATCGGGGGTGATCCGTCCGCGACGGGCAAGGATGAAAGGATACTCATCTTATGCCCGATCAAACCTCCTGGTGGCAGCGTGTGCTCGCCCGCATTGCGCCACCGCCCGAGAACTCCCTGGCGCGTCCCGAGGTGCGCAGCGCATTGCTCAACGGCCTCAAACCCAAAACACGGTCACAGCGACCGGAGTATCACCAGGGCGACTGGATGTTTGCTACCGGCGCTCCCGGTAACCGTCCGTTTGCCATTCGTCTGCACCGTTTCCTGCGTGATCACATTCCCATTCTGAAGTCCGTTGTATGGACCTGGACGCGTCTTGCCGTGTCGCCCCACCGATTTGAGATCGTTGGCGATGTGGATGCCGGAACGCGCGAGCGGGCGGAGGCCGTGCTCGATGCGCTGGATCGTCGGATCTATCCCGAGCGCGTTGTGCGGTTCGGTGGCTTTGATGCGCTGCTGATCCAATTCTTCAACACGCTGTTTACCGATGGTGCTGTTGCGGGTGAACTGTCTCTGCTGCCGTCGCGGAAGGGGCTCGACCGATTCGATTTCATTGACACGGCATCGCTCGACTTCAAGCCCGACACGACCGGGCACTGGCGGCTGGAGCAAATCCATGACGATCGCCGCATCAATCTCGATTCCGCGGCGATCTTCTATCTGCCGCTCGATGCCGACGCTGGCCGTCCGGCGGGGAAATCACTGTTGGGCGCTGTCGGGTTTGTTTCACGTATTGAGCAGGAACTGGTGCGCGACATGCAACGGGCGATGAGCAACGCCGGTTACCACCGTCTTCATGTCAGCATTCGCCCGCCGGCACAGGCGCCGGGCGAGCTGGACGACGATTACACCGCGCGCGCCAACAGTTACTTCGATGCCACCACACGCGCATTGCGTGACCTCGATGTCGACGACAACCCGATCACGTGGGACGATGTCGACATCGAGCACGTCGGACCGAGCGGACAGATCAGCGGCTCGCGCAATTGGTATCTGAATCACCGTGCGATGATCGAAGATGTCATTGCCGGCTGCCATCTCGCGCCGTTCATGCTGGGATACTCGTACGGTACGACACAGACCTGGGCGCGCTTCAAGTACGAGATGGTTGGCCGTCAGATTGCAACGTTGCAGCGTGCGGCGTCACGCTTTTGCGAATGGATCGCCGGTATCGAGTTGGCACTGGCCGGTGTCGACGTGCCGGTACGTCACACCTTCGACAACCGCCTCGAATTCGACCGTCGCGAACGTTTCGAAGCCGACCGCGCCGAGATGGAATTGGTCTTACGGCAGATGGAGGCGGGGTTGGTGAATGTCGAGGATGCGAAGCGGCGGTTGGGACTGAATTGACTCATCTGTTGATGGGATGGCCGCGATCTGTGATCGCGGTCCCGCGAAGCGGGACAACAGCCCGCGGA
>WJJR01000240.1 GCA_014729565.1 Candidatus Zixiibacteriota bacterium
GATGAACCGCCGCGCCATGCTTCCACAAATGCCACACCACCCAGCCGATTACGATGATGGCGGCAAGGAAGTACAAACCGTCGTGTCCCCAACGCACGCCGAAGGCGCCGCCGGGATTGTGGATGTAAGTGAGGCGAAACCAATCGCCGAGCACGGGAATCGACTCGTGCAGACGCATCGATGCCGCCACCGACCACTTGGTGATCTGATCAACAACGACAATAATGCAGGGAATCAGCCAGAGACTGCGGTGCATTCGCGGGGACAATCCGACCGTTGATCTGTCGGATAAAGAAGGGGGCGCATCGGAGACCATTGCCCTACTGGCCAGAACGCGCTTTGCGCTGCTCGTCCTTCTCCTTGCACTTGATGCAGAAGCGGGCATGGGGCACCGCTTCGAGGCGGGCGTGATTGATTTCCTGGCCGCACTCAAAGCACTTCCCATAGCTGCCGTCGTGGATGCGACGCAACGCTTCATCGATGTGATAGAGAAACCGGCCCGACTTGGACGCGAAGTAGAACGATTTTTCGCGTTCCTCCGCGTCGGTGCCCTGGTCCGCCATGTGGTACGAGTGTGTCGACAAGTCGCCCGATGCCTCCGTGGCGGTCGAGCCCCGCACGCTGCGGCGGATCGAACCAATTTCTTCGAGAATCCCAGCCCGGCGTTCGAGCAGGAGTTTCTCGAACTTTTTGAGATCGCGTTTATTCACCCGTGTCTCTCCTTTGGCCACAATCGTCCGGCCACTATACGGCGGCGGTCTCGATTATGATGGTCGCCGCTTCTCCATTCAAGTCCACTGTTTCGCCGACGTCCGCCTGCTCCGTGTTCTCACGCAATGTGAAGTTCACCGCGAGCGTGTCGTTCTTGATGCGATCCGTGTGCCGGCTTAGCGCATCGTTTAGTGTCGGGCTGCAGTGAACGGTCAACCGAATGCGGTCGGTCACTGCCAAACCCATCTTCTTGCGCTGGTTTTGCACACGGTTGACCAACTCGCGTGCAAAGCCCTCGGTCCTTAATTCATCGGTCACGCGGGCGTCAATGCCCACAATCAATCGCCCGTCGGACTCGACAAAATATCCGTCGGGTCCGGTGGTGTCCACTATCAAATCGCCCGGCCCCAGGTCCACCCGGGTGCCGTTGAGATCGACTGTCGCCGCTTGCGTGCGACGGTAGCTGTCGACCTCTCCGGTGGTCCAACCCGAGAGTGCCGTCTGAAGTTCCTTCACCTGCGGCCCGAGCCGCCGGCCAAGCTCCGCGAAATTCGGCTTCACCGACAACGTGACAAACCCATCGGCACTCGGCAGAACATCGATCGCCTTCACGTTCAATTCACTCTTGATCAACTCATTCATTCCCGAGATCTCATTCGCGTTCCACTCGCCCGGCAGAACGATGGCAACCGATGCCAATGGCTGGCGCACTTTCTGGCGCGCCTTGGCACGTGCGGCGCGGCCGAGTGAGACGATCCGCTGAGCGGCATCCATGTGCGATTCCAACTCTGTATCAATGGCAGCGGCATCGACGGTTGGAAAATCGCTCAGATGCACGCTGTCGGGGAACTCGCCCTTCTGTTCACCCATCAGGCGCTGATACACATGCTCGGCAAAAAACGGCGCAGCGGGCGCGGCGAGCCGGGCGATCGTCAGGAGTGCCTGCGCGAGTGTGGCGAATGCATCGAGCTTGTCGTCGGTCGTCTCCGATCCCCAGAACCGGCGGCGATTCAGACGCACATACCAGTTCGATACGTCATCAACCGTGAAATCGGCGATTATGCGCACGGCCGAGGTGAGATCGTATGAACCGTATGCCTTGTCCACGCGTTCGGTGACGCTTGCCAGACGCGAGTGCATCCAGCGGTCGAATTCGCTGGTGCTCGCCTTGCGCTGGAGCACGTCGTGCACGTCGATGTTGTCGATACCCGCATACAGCTCATAAAACGCCAGCGTGTTGCGCCAGGTATCGAAGAACCGGTTGCGTATTTCGCTCACCGCCTTGGTGTCGAACTTCGTCGGAATCCACGGCTGCGAGACCGACAAGAGGTACCAGCGCAACGAATCGGCGCCGTCGGAGGCGATCACCGCCCACGGGTCGACCACATTGCCCTTTGATTTCGACATTTTGCGGCCCTTCTTGTCGACCACAAATTCCATCACCAGGCAATTCTTGTAGCTCGGTTCGCCCATCAAGAGCGACGCGATCGCATGCAGCGAGTAGAACCAGCCGCGTGTTTGATCGACCGCTTCACTGATGAAATTGGCTGGAAAGCGCGCCGGGAATTTGTCCTTGTCTTCGAACGGGTAATGCCATTGCGCAAACGGCATCGAACCCGAGTCAAACCAGACATCGATGACTTCGGTCACACGCTTCATCGTGCCGCTACACTTCGGGCAGGTGAGTGTGACCTCATCGACATACGGCTTGTGCAGGTCGAGCGGTTCAGGGACATGCGAGCCGCGCGTCTGCAAATCCTCGACTGATTCGACTGCCGTTGCTTCGTTGCACTGTTCGCACATCCAGATCGGCAGCGGCGTACCCCAGAACCGTTCGCGTGACAGCGCCCAATCGACGTTGTTCTCCAGCCACTCGCCGAACCGCTTTTCGCCAATCTCCGGCGGATACCAGTTGATCTGACGGTTCAGGTTGAGGAGCTGTTCACGGTACTGCGATGTTTTGACATACCATGACCGCCGCGCATAGTAGAGCAATGGCGTGTCGCAACGCCAGCAGAACGGGTAGCTGTGTTCGATCTGTCCCGCGTCGAAGAGCCGTCCCGCTTCTTTGAGATCTTTGGTGATGTGTTTGTCGGCGTCTTTGACAAACTGCCCCGCGTACGGCGTGATGCGGTCATCGAATTGACCGTTCGACATCACCGGCTGAAGCGTCGGCAGATTGTTCTGTTTGCCGATCTCGTAGTCATCAGCGCCAAAGGCCGGCGCCATGTGCACGATCCCGGTGCCGTCTTCGGTCGAGACAAAGTCGGCTTCGAGCACGCTGAAGATCTTTTCGCTCGGGTCATCGGCGAAAAACGGAAAGATCGGTTCGTACTTTGTCCCAACGAGGTCTTTGCCTTTGAATCGCTCGGCGACCTCGAACTCGCCGCCCAGCACCGCATTTGCGCGCGCCTCGGCGAGGATGTAGCGCTTGCCCTCTTTGACCGCGACGATGTAATCGACATCAGGGCCGACCGCCAGCGCGGTATTCGAGATCAACGTCCACGGGGTCGTCGTCCACACGAGGAATGCGGTGTCGGGATCGTCTTTCAGCGGCATCGTCACCGTGATCGACGGATCCTTAACCGTCTCGTAACCGAGCGAGACTTCGTGGCTCGACAGACCGGTCTCACAACGCGGGCAGTAGGGGACGATCTTGTGCCCCTCGTAGAGCAGGCCGCGCTTGAAGAACTGCGCCAAAATCCACCAGACCGATTCGATGTACTCATTGGTCAGGGTGACATACGGGTTATCCAGGTCGAGCCAGTAACCGATGCGGCGGGTGAGGCGATCCCATTCGTCTTTGTATTTGAAGACCGACTCGCGGCACTTGGCGTTGAATTTGTCGACACCATATTCAAGAACCGCCGCCTTCGAGTTCAGCCCCAGCTCTTTTTCGACTTCGATCTCGACCGGCAGGCCGTGGGTGTCCCATCCCGCCTTGCGCTCGACACGATAGCCTTTCATCGTGTGGTAACGGCAGGCCAGGTCTTTGATCGTCCGCGAGATCACATGGTGAATTCCGGGCTTCCCGTTGGCCGTCGGCGGGCCCTCGAAGAAGACAAAGGTCTTGGCGCCTTGACGCTGCTCGACCGACTGCTCGAAGGTTTTGTGCTCTTCCCAGAACTTCAGGACCGCTTCTTCGATCGTCCCGTGAGGCGATCCGGCCGGCGATTTCGGTTGTTCCGTATCGGTCTGTTTGGTCAGTACGCGTTCATTCATGACAATTCCGGGTTCGGTTTCCAGCGATCCCCCGACGGGGCGTTAGGGTAGTGCCTTCCAGGCGTTCATAAAACGAAAAAAGACGCCGGCTGGCCGCCGGCGTCCTCGATTATTAGA
>WJJR01000241.1 GCA_014729565.1 Candidatus Zixiibacteriota bacterium
CGACGCCCACGTTTCATCCTCGAATGTGAGCACCAAACGTAATTGGTCCCATGTCTCTTCAATAACGGCAACAGGTGTGGTGTCCGGCATCGGTTCCGCTGGAGCCGTCTCCGCCGGAGTCTGCGGCGCGATGTCGCCGCCGCCGGAGAGGGCCGCTTCGGTCGTCTGCGTGCCGGTATCGGTATCTCCGGTCGTGCTCTCGTCGCCGAGACCCAGTATGATCCAGGCGATAATCGCCAACACGATAACAGTCCCAACGATGCCAATCAGCAGTGGACCACCGCGAGGACGCCGTTTGGTGTCAGGCGGTGCACTGGCCGTTGTTCCCGGCAATGGGCCACTCAGTTGTGTGCTGTCCTGGGAGGGTGCGGAATGCTTGGGACGGGTCGCGATGTTCCAACCCGGCATGTTCACATCGAGGAGCGCGTACACCTCGCTGGGGTTGAAGCCGAGGCGTTCGGCGTAGGCACGCACAAAAAGACGAGCGTACTGCGGCGTCGGAAGCTGATCGAACTCCTCCCGCTCGATCGCCTTCAAGTATTCAGCTTTGATCTTTATGTCCTCGGCGATCTCTTCGATCTTCAACCCCAATGTGCGGCGACGATCCACGAACAGCGTGCCGAGTTGATCATTGGCGATATCGATCTCCGGAGCACCGCCCATGTCGATCCGGCCGGCGGGATCAGGGAGATCCGATCCCTCGCGCTTGGGCAAAGGGATTTCCCCGTTTTGCGATGAATGTCGTCTGCGTGCGCACATAGTCCTAGATCCGACGCGTAAGTTGTGCCAGCCTTCGTAATGGCAATCCGATGACGTTATCTACGGGGCCGTCCACCGCCGCGACAAAAGCCCCCGCCTGTCCCTGAATTCCGTAGGCGCCGGCCTTGTCGAAGGGTTCGCCAGTGGCGACATAGCGGTCGATGTCGGCTCTGGACAGCCTCCGAAAACGTACGTGCGAGACCGCCGAGCCGGTGGTGTATCGTCGTCCTCCGCGGCCGGTCACGGCAACGCCGGTGATCACCTGGTGGGTCGTACCGGAGAGCCGTCTGAGCATGGCCACCGCTTCTTGAGTGTCGGCGGGTTTGCCCATCCCTCGACCGCCCTGGACTACGATCGTGTCGGCAGCCCAAATGAGATCGGTATCGACGATATCCACGACGCTCAGTGCCTTCCTCAACGCCCATCGCCGTGCCCAGGCACGAGGATGGCTGACCAACGGTTCCGGCTCATCGATGCCGGAGCGAATAATCCGGATCCGGACCCCACACGCCCGGATCAACTCTCTACGCCGGGGGCTTCCCGATGCTAAAGTAACGCTTCTACCGTCAACCGCATTGGCAAGGGCCACAGCATCTTCGACACAGACCTCTCTGGCCCAATCG
Organism: Candidatus Zixiibacteriota bacterium; assembly: GCA_014729565.1. Classification (GTDB taxonomy): domain Bacteria; phylum Zixibacteria; class MSB-5A5; order WJJR01; family WJJR01; genus WJJR01. The sequence continues at coordinate 1,383 of WJJR01000241.1, forward strand.
GAACCGTTCAACATGTCAATGCAGTTGCAACTCCAGCCATGGCTGGAGAGAACGGTATCCCCCCTCGGGTGCTGCCTCAGAGCCCTGTCCTTCAGGGCTCCAGCAAGATGGTGACCGGCCCCCAGTTGTGTATTTCTACCAACATCTTAGCACCAAAGCGGCCGGTAGCCACCCTTATGCCCATACTCCGAAAGGTCTCAATAATGCGCAAGTATAATTTCTCGGCTTGATCGGGGGGCATGGCCCCGGTGAACGAGGGCCGACGGCCCTTGCGGGTGTCGGCATAGAGGGTGAACTGGGAAATGATCAGAACCTCATAGCCCAGATCGGACAGCGAGAGGTTCATCTTATCATTTTCGTCCTCAAAGATCCGCAATGCGGCGACCTTTTTGGCCATTGGGGCAATCAGAGATTCATCGTCGCCCTCCTTGAGGCCAATCAGCAGCACCAGCCCCTTCCCTATCGATCCGACCACTTCGCCATCGACCGTGACGCTGGCTTGGGACACTCGTTGCAGGCAGACACGCATAAACAGTTCACTCCGGGCCCCAAGATCGGAATGTGGGCGGGAGCGTCAATGGTAAAGGCTGTGGTGGGTGGTCACGGTCCGCGGGCCGCCTTAAGCGGGCTCACGGGATTCTCACACCTGGCTCCAGGGCGTGCTGAAATCCCACTTTGTCATCGCTTCGGTGGGGCTCTCAGCATTATCGCGTAGGTGCGGCTAAGAGCCGGACCTACGCGACAAACCTCTGGTTTTTTCAACTCACCCCGATTGTAGGGGCACACCTATGTGTGCGCCCTCCCGTGCAACGTGTGGGACACTCTTCTTGTCTGACCGAATTTCCAACGGCCACTTGGTCAGTGGTACCCTATACCCGACGTGACACTGTCAGGGAATCTCTGTTCTCCGCTCATGAATCTGCAGTGCTATGTGCCAGATTCATCTCAGGGTTGAATTGACTCCGCTAAACTCGTACCAAGCGGGATTCCTGACCGCTGAGCTGGAGAGCTTGACAACGATAGGAGAGACGCGAGACATGATGAAGCAATACACCCTCAACGAATTTGGCATCGACCAGTTGACACGCGACGAAGCCCCTGTCCCCGAGCCCGGTCCCGGTGAGGTTCGGGTGGCGATGAAGGCGCTGAGCCTGAACTACAAGGACCTGATGATTGTGGAGGGGTCGTACAATCCCCGACTCAAGTTCCCGCACGTCCCCATCACCGACGGCGCCGGAGAGATTTCGGCTTTGGGAGACGGCGTGACATCGGTAACGATGAAGCAACCGGTGATCATCAATCCGATGCTGGATTGGCTCTCCGGACCGTTTCGATTCGAGTATCACAAACGCGTCGTCGGCTACTCTGTTCCCGGCCTGGCGTCGGAGGAGGTCATTGTTCCGGAACAGGCCGTCATCCCCATTCCCGAGGGATTCGAATTGACTGATGCGGCCACCCTGCCGACGGCGGGATTGACGGCCTGGAATTGTCTCGTCGAGCACGGGGGCGTTGAAGAGGGCCAGACGTTGCTGACTCTGGGAACGGGCGGAGTCTCGATCTTTGCGCTTCAACTCGCCAAGATCATCGGTGCGACGGTCATTATCACCAGCAGCAGCGATGAGAAACTGAAGCGAGCACGCGAACTGGGCGCGGACCACGGGATCAACTATCGTGAGAACACGAGTTGGTACAAGACGGTCATGGAGTTGACCAATGGTGAAGGTGCGGACCTTACGTTGGAGACCAGCGGCGCACAGTCATTCGAGCAGTCGACTCGCGCGACCAAAGCAAACGGCACTGTTGCTTTTCTGGGTTCGATTGAAGGACTGAAGTCGGAGATTGATTTACGGTTTGTGATGATGAAGCGCCTGACTGTGCACGGGATATTTGTTGGTTCACGAAATGACATAGCGGACTTCGGCAACTTCCTCAGTACACATCCGCTCAAGCCGGTGATTGATCGTACCTTCCCGTTTGAAGAACTGCCGGACGCGATGACGCACATGAAATCCGGCGGGCATATGGGGAAGGTCGTGGTGACGGTGTAGTGTTCAATCGCCATTGTCATCAGGTCGTCGGGATTCTCCGAATGTGGCACGCAGCCCATCGATGAGCGCTCGCTTCTCGGCGTCGCTGAGACGCGCATCGGAATGCATCAGTTTGTAGTCCCACAACGGCATGTGGCCCTCCTCCACCTCTTCAGCCGCCTCTGTGGCATGACGTTGGGGTTTGTCGAACTCCGAAAAGTTCAGGTGGCGGCGTCCCATCTCTACATGATCCTGTAATCGCCACGAGATCGGTGCAATGGACGCGTACCATGGCCACCGTGTCTCGTTGCTGTGACAGTCGAAACAGGCCTGGCGAGCGAGCTGTTCGGTCTGAGGCGAATCCCACTCAGGCGTTCCGGTGATCGGGGGGTTGGTGAAATCTCCGGCAGGGATAAACTGGAACACAATGAAGACAACAAAGATGATCAGTAGAACGGCCAGTGTCATGCTTCTTCGCTTCGACATCTGAATCCCTTTCGAAAGTACAAGTCACTCGACATCCCACAAACTGTTGTGATGTTCGATTTGCAAAGAGTAGCACACATCTCCCGAATATGGAACAGAAAAAAGGCGGGCCTGTCGACCCGCCTTTTGGATTTTGTTCGATGTGCGTCAATCAGGTGCTACGGACATGGATCAACCGGCGGCGGACCGTTAAAGAACAGATGATCGATCAAACCGTTCAAATCGGTCGCATCGGGTACACCGTCATTGTTGAAGTCCGCGCGCGTGATCGGGCAGTTCGGATCCTGCGGATCGTTGCCATTGAAGAACAGGATCTGAATCAATGTGTTCAGATCAACGGCATCGAGGAATCCATCCTCGTTGAAATCGCTTTGGTACGGACAATCACATTCGCACGCGTCACCGACACCATTGCTGTCGGCATCGGCCTGGCTCGCGTTGGCAATAGTCGGGCAGTTGTCGCAACTGTCGGGGACACTATCACCGTCGCCGTCAGCCAGATCATCGAATCCGGAACAGATGTCGCAACCGTCGGGCACACCGTCACCATCGGCGTCCACGGTATCATCAGCTCCAGGGCAAGCATCGCATGCATCGCCGACACCATCACCATCAGCGTCGGCCTGATTAAAGTTCGCCACCGTCGGGCAGTTGTCACAGGCGTCGCCACGGCCGTCATTGTCGCCGTCCAACTGCATCGGATCGGAATCGTTGGGACAAATGTCGCAGGCATCGCCAATAGTGTCACCATCCGAGTCGGTCTGGGACGGGTTGCTCAATGCCGGGCAATTATCACAGCTATCGGCCGCCAAATCACCGTCGCTATCAGCGAAGTCATCAAAGCCGGGGCAGCCATCGCAGCCGTCCGGAACAGTATCGCCGTCGGAGTCTACAAGATCCTCAGCCCCCGGACACACATCGCAGCCATCGGGAACACCGTCGCCATCCGCATCTTGCGTATCGTCCGCCCCGGGGCACACATCACAGCCATCGGCCACCCCATCACCATCGGCGTCGGCATTGTCATCGAATCCCGGACACGCATCACATCCATCGGGCACCGCATCGCCATCCGCATCCGCCAGATCGTCAGCGCCCGGGCAAATATCACAACCGTCCGGCACACCGTCGCCGTCAGAATCGATGGTGTCGTCGGCACCGGGACACACATCGCAGATGTCTCCGACGCCGTCGCCATCATTGTCATCTTGCGATGGATTTGAAGCGAACGGGCAATTGTCACAGGCATCGCCGAACCCGTCGCCGTCGGAGTCGGCCTGTGCCGGATTATTCGTTGAGGGACAATTGTCGCAGACATCACCGATACCGTCGCTGTCGGCATCATCCTGCGACGGGTTCGGTGTACTTGGACAATTGTCGGTATTCCCGCAAATGCCGTCGTTATCGATATCGTTATCGGGATCGTTGGGACAGTCATCACACACATCGCCGATACCATCACCGTCCGAATCCGTCTGGGATGCATTGGGCGTGTACGGGCAGTTGTCAGTGCCACAGAGGACACCGTCGCCGTCGAGGTCTTCGCCCCACCGCGCCAAACCTGATGAGATTTTTGTTCCCTGGAGGTAGAAGTCACCACCGGCATAGAGCGACGAGTTGTACACCGCAACGTCGTTGACACCTTGAAAGGCCAGACCACTGCCCATCGTCGACCAATTGGCGCCATCCCAGAGGGCGATGTCGGACGCCGAATTGCCGCCAACATCGACAAAGTTGCCACCGACAACGAGGTCGCTGTTGAAAGAGCCGAGCGCGAAGACCTGCGAAACGACGCCCCCTCCAACCTCTGACCACGACGAGCCGTTCCAACTCGCCAGGGCCGACGCCGGCGCGCCGCCGGCATTGTCAAACACTCCCCCGACGATCAAATCGCCGTTCCATTCGAGAAGCGCTTCCACTCTGTTGTCGAGACCACTACCGAGTGCGCTCCAGCTCAAACCATCATAGGTTGCAACATAATTAGCGGGCGATCCACCCGCCTCGTCGAACCGTCCGCCTACGACTAGATCGGTACCATAGGTGGTTAATGCATACGCCCAGTCATTGAGACCGACGCCCAATGGCGACCATGTCACACCATCGTAAGCCGCGATACGACTCCCCGGGACGGTAAACCGACCACCGGCAATCAGTTCTCCCGACCACACGGTGAAGGTGAAAATATCGCTGTCGAATGCGCCTGTTGTTCCCTGCCAGCTTGACCCATCCCATACGGCGTTGTTCCCGACACTTCCGAATGGACCGGCAATGCCGAACGCTCCACCGACATGCAAATTACCGCTGTATTCGGTCAGTGCGAAGACCGGACCATCGGTTCCGGTGCCGAGGGCATTCCAGGACGAACCGTCCCAATAGGCGATATTGGAGGCTTGGATATCACCAACTCGATTGAATTGACCGCCGATATATAAGTCCGAATTGTAGATGGCCATTGTGTGCACTTCGCCATCGATCCCGGGAGTCAACTCGCCCCAGGATGACGTTCCGTCCCAACGGGCGATGTAGAGGGCGGCGCGCGCGTGACCATCGGTCTTGCGGAAGTCCCCGCCGGCAAACAGATCACCATTGTATTCGGCAACAGCGGTCACTCGATTATCAAATGTGCCGCCACGGGTGGTCCAGCTGCCTCCGGCATCATATTCCCATACCTCAATGTCACTACCGGCAATCAACGTTGATCCGTGAAGTGTCAGATCGTGAACCTCTTTCCCCGGCGCCAGACCGCCGCTGAGGTCAAACCATGATGATCCATTCCAGCCCGCGACATGATTACGCGTCGAGCCTCCGGCCACCGAGAAGTCACCACCGACTGCGAGGAATCCCAGTGGGCCAATTGTGAGTGCATTAACGTCATTATTCGTCCCTGAACCCACCGACGACCAACTGGACCCGTTCCACCGCGCAATGTAATTGGCTGTACCGCCACCGGCGGTGGTGAAGCGTCCACCGACGTACACTTCGGCGTTGAATTCCTGGATGTCCCAGACAATGTGGTTCATTCCGGTCCCCAGGGCTGACCATGAACTCCCATCCCACTGGGCGATAAAATTGGCGCCGACTCCGCCGGCAATCGTGAAACTTCCCCCGACGATCAGGTTCGATCCATAGGTCCCCAGCGCATAGACCTGATCATTAGTTCCGCTGCCCAAGGCCGACCAGCTCGAACCGTCCCA
>WJJR01000242.1 GCA_014729565.1 Candidatus Zixiibacteriota bacterium
CGCGAGGAACCCAACGACCAGGTAGATGGTCCCCAAGTTTTTGAGGCTGCTTAAACGGTCCAGAATGTGTCCCAAAATCGGCTTTCCCGCCACTTGCAGCAGCGCTTTCGGGGCGGTATGTGTGTGGGGGCGCAGGCGTGTCCCAACACCGGCGGCGGGGATGATCACGTTAGTCATGCATGTACTCCACGATAAAACCCGACATTAACGAGTTGCTCCATGTACTGCGGGGCCTGTCGCGGCTGCTATCAGGAAAATCGATCAACCTGACAGAAGTCGAAACAAGCCCAATTACCCACCAACGCAAAATTGCCGACAAATAACAAGGGGTTTTTCCGGTTGTATCGCTAAGGAGGTAACCGGAGCCTGACTTGACTTGCGCTGTCCAGCGCCTATATTCATCACCCGCTCGTGTCGCTCCTCCGCACGGGCCATGAGACATGGAGGGTTTGACATTTATGCACATCGGTGTATTGACAGGTGGCGGTGATTGTCCCGGCCTTAATGCGGTCTTGCGCGCGGTCGTCGTGACCGCAATCAAGCACTACAATTGGCGCGTCACCGGAGTTCTGGAAGGGTGGCGCGGCTTGTTGGAACGCGGTATGACGCGCGAAATGAGATTGAACGACGTGGCGGGTATTCTCGCACGCGGCGGCACCATTCTCAAAACGTCGCGCACCAATCCGGCGAAAGTCGACAACGGTTACCAGATCGCCGCCGATCGCGTCAGGCGGCTCGGCCTCGATGCGGTCATCGCCATCGGCGGTGACGACACCCTCGGCGTCGCCCACGAAATGACCGAAATCGGCGTGCCGATGATCGGCGTACCGAAAACGATTGACAACGATATCTTCGGCACTGATTCCACCTTCGGGTTCGACACTGCGGTCAACACGGTCATCGACGCGATTGACCGGGTGCGGACTACCACGGAATCGCACAAACGCGTGATGGTGGTGGAAGTGATGGGTCGACACGCCGGATGGATCGCCCTGCACGGCGGCATCGCCGGCGGCGCCGACTACCTGCTGATTCCGGAACGCGATTCCAACGTTCAGGAGATTTGCGAAGTGCTGCGCAAACGCCACGAAGGCGACAAGGACTTCTCCATTGTGGTGGTTGCCGAGGGTGCGCATGTCGCGCTCGATCCCGAATCGGAATCAAAGCACACATACATCACACAAGACACCACGACCGACGATTTCGGGCATGTGCGCCTGGGCGGCATCGGCCAGATCCTCGCTCAGGAAATCGAGAAAGTACTGGGCATCGAGACGCGAACCGTCATGCTCGGGCACGTGCAGCGCGGGGGGGCACCCAGTGCGTACGACCGCTACTTGTGCACCCGGTTCGGCATTCATGCCGTGCGGTTCGTCGATCAGAAGAAGTTCGGTCATATGGTGAGTTTGCGCGGGAATGACATCGTCGGCGTTCCGCTCGCCGACATTGCCGGCAAGAACCGGACGGTGACAAACGATTTATACCAAGAGGCAGCTCTCTTTTTCGGGTAAGGAGCGACGGCCACGCACGATTGCAATCTCAGGCGAGTTCGGCGGCCAACGGCACTGATGCTGTTGTGTGTGAGTGCGGTTCTGCTCGTGGTCGGTCTGTCGGAATCCGCGGATGCGCAGTATCACCAGCGCGACCGATTCGGTCTGCGCGGGGGCATTTGGCCGCACACCGCCATTGAAGGCAGCCTGGGAGAGCGCGACTACGCCTCTCCGCGTCAGGAAGTCTATATTCTCGATGCCCGTGTTGACGAGCCGGCGTCGATCGTGCCCTTTGTCGAAGTGTACGGCCTCTTTCACCTGAAGAATCGCTGGTGGTTGGAAGGTTCGGCCGGCTGGGCCGGCCGCGGCGGATTGGAAGTCGGCGGTTTCGGTGCAGAGGACTCGATTCTGTTGGGACGCGGCCGCATCGATTTCTTCCCGCTGTTCGCCGGTATGCGTTACATCCGTCCCCTCAATCCCGATGGCAACCCGCACAATGTCTACGCGCGGGCCGGCGGCTCCGTCGTCTTTGCCAACGAAGGCGCTGATTTGTTGCAGGATTCGATCACCACGTATGGGATTTACAGTCCCGGCACCGAAGCGGCGTTTGGGTTTCTTGTCGGCGGCGGTGGGGAATTTTATTTCACCAGGAAGTTCGGTGTCCTGCTCGACGCCACCTACCGCTACACCAACTTCAAGTATGCCCGAGACGCAGAGTTCAATCTCTCCAACATCTGGCTCAGCCTGGGTTTGATTTTCAGGTCACGATAACGCGGACCCAAAGTGCCCTCCGCGTGTTAAAAGGATCAGCGCTATGCGACGGCTACTCACATCCGGTATTGCTCTGCTCCTGATCCTGACATTGGGGGCCTCTCTGGCCGATGCCCAACCCGGACGGCGTCGCCGTCCCGTCGCACCCAAAGAACCGCCACCGCCGGGGCTCTGGCAGAAGAGTGCTATCGGAGGGGCGCTGGGACCGTGGCTGAGCGACGGTTTTGGCGAGGACATTGAGACTGAGACCTATCGTCTCAGCGCCAGTTCCACCGCCTTTCACCTCGAATTCAGCTATATGCCCCATCTGACGGGACCGCTCAACCTGGACATCAACGTGGGCGCGGTCAGTCGCGGCGATATTCGCATTACCCAAACGACGGGCAACGTTGGGATCGATGGATTTGGCTCAGCTACCCTGTATCCACTCGGTTTGGGGATCGCCTGGTTTCCGCTGGCCAAATCGATCAACACGACCTTTCAGCCGTTTCTGCGGGCCGGCGGTTCTCTGATTGTTGGTACCGAGACGGTCGACGCTGTCGTTTATGACCAATTCGGCGGTTTCATCGGGACCAGCTCCGAATCCCGGGTCGAGGCCGGCTATTATGGCGGGGCGGGGGCGTTCCTGGTCCTGGGGAGACAGTTCGCGCTGACCGGAAACGTGAAATACCAGTATGCCGAGTTCTCGGAGGAGCTGTTCGGTGTTACCGACTACTCCGGCGTCCAGATCCTTATCGGGGCGGTCTACCTCTACCGCTGATCATTCTCTGTCAGGGAATCTTCATAAACCGAGAGATTTTCGACAATCCGGTCGCGATTTGGGGCCGGATCGTGTATTATCCCCAATTCCGCTAGGGCGGGAAACGATCGCTCATTCTGTCAATTCGCGAGGAGGGTGAACACACGGTATGGCTATCAAAGTTGGAATTAACGGATTCGGACGTATCGGCCGGCTCGTCTACCGGGCCGCTCTGGGAAACAAGGACATAGACATCGTCGCCGTCAATGACATCACCGATGCGAAGACATTGGCGCACCTGCTCAAATACGATTCGATTCATCGTCAACTGCCGGAAGATGTCACGGCGACCGACGTGGGCTTCAAGTACGGAAAGCAGTCTGTCAAGGTGCTGGCCGAGCGTGATCCATCCAAGCTGCCGTGGGGCAAGCTTGGGGTCGATGTTGTACTCGAATCGACCGGTCTGTTCCGCAAACGCGACGAGGCCGGCGCACACCTCACCGCCGGCGCCAAGAGCGTCTTGATCTCAGCTCCGGCCGGTGACGCCGACGGCAGCTATGTGATCGGCGTCAACGATAATGAATACGATCCCAAGAAGCATACGATCATCTCGATCGGCTCCTGCACCACCAACTGCCTGGCGCCGGTCGCCAAGGTGATCGATGACACGCTGGGCATCGAATCCGGCTTCATGACCACGATCCATGCC
>WJJR01000035.1 GCA_014729565.1 Candidatus Zixiibacteriota bacterium
ATCCGGTCAACTCCAATCCCTTGAGGATCTTGTCGCCTCGTGCGTCACCGGTCAGCAGAATGCGTTTTCCATCGGATTCGGCGAGCACGACCAGGCTGGACAAGTTCGCCACCGACGAATCGGTAAACGCGGCCAGTGTAGCTTCGGTATCGTTGTCGTTTTGCTTGTCCTCCAAGAATGCGTCATGATCCTTCTGCAGTTTTTCCAATTCGTCTTTCATCGGCCCGACAACGGTAAACGTCAACGACTTGCCCATATCGAGCGGCGCCGCGCCGGCTTTCGCCATCACCAGCGTTTGGCCGAGTTCCTTGTTGCGCAACCTCAGCTTTCGCGCGTCATCGCGCAGACGGAATCCCTGATTCACGCTCGCCAACACCTTGGCGGTATCCGGACTGAAACCCGCGACGTCGGCATCGCCCCCCAGCGATGCTGCTCCGTACGACGCCGTCACCGACGCAACCAATTCATCGGGCCTGTTGCCGATGATGTCGTCGAACGAGTTGTGCCAGAGGCTGCGAATTTTGAATGGCAGCGGTTGCTGCGAATCGTGCGCGTCGACCAGCTCCTTGGTCAGTTGCAAAATACCGTTGATGTGATCGTCATCGATATGGCTGACCATCAGCAGATCAATCGGCAGCGTCTCATTGGCTGCCAGCCCACGTGCCTTGCGGATCTGTTTCAGTCGCGGTTTTAGATGTGGTTTGTACACCTTCGCCGGTCCCCCATCAATCAGCATCAGACCCGGCTTGGTCTTGGTACCATAGTGCAACAGCAGGCAGTCGCCCTTACGGGCGCGTCGCACGTCGAGGGTGAGAATCATCGTATTGATCCTTATAGTGATTGGAATGCCCGAAGCACATCGAGCAAACCATGCCCTTGAAAGCTGCGCTCCCGGCCCAGGTCGGTTGCGCTGTCACAGAGAATGCTCTTGATGCGGCGCGGTTCGCCGATCAGTTCGGGGTAGCGCGCCATCAGCATTGCCGCTGCACCGCTCACGTGGGGTGCGGCCATGCTGGTCCCATCCAATTCTCCCCAGTCCTCGTCCGGCAACGCGGAACGAATCCGTTCGCCGGGCGCCACCAGGTCGGGCTTCACGCGTCCGTCGCCGGTCGGTCCACGACTTGAAAAGAAACTGACACCGTAGGTGTGGGGACGGTACCCGTGAGTCGCACCGACCGTTATCACACCGTCGGCATTCCCCGGATCGGTGATGCTGAATGCGGCGTATCCCTCGTACGAACCATCTTTGGTTTCAAACTGGTGGTAGCCGAGATTACCCGCCGCCGCGACGACTACCACGCCATTGTCAACGAGGCGCTCGCACTCATCACACACCGGCGTGCGTCCACACGCGTAATTGCGCACATCGTGTTTGATCGACAGGCTGAGATTCGCGCCGTGAATGGTGATGTAGCTGTGGCGATCATTGAGATACCGAATGAACTGCAGGGCCGCGATAATCGCGAACTCCGTCTCATCCAACGACGAACCCAGTACGCGGAAGTCATAGAACGAAATGTCGGGGCACATGCCATCGGGAGCATTGTCATTCCCGTCGGTGGCCGCACCGTCCCGGCTCGCTCCAAGTATCCCCGCGACATGCGTCCCGTGACCGCTGCGCACTTCCGTCGTGGGATCGATACGGATAAACTGCTCGACCAAATCCCAGTGAATCTGGCGCTCGGCTTCCGCGTCTTCGGCGAGCGTCTTCAGCATGCGCGTCGCCTCTCCTGTTGAGGGCCGCGGCCCACGATCGTCGAGCAAGTTATCGAGACGATTCTTAAATGCCTCTGTATTTGTATCCAAATTGTCGAGGCTGATGATATCGCGAATCTTACTGAAGTCATACGCACACACGACGCGGCGTTGGCCGTCGGCGCCGTGAAACGCCGGGTGACGACCATCGATTCCGGAATCCAGCACCGCCCACGCAATCCGATCGCAATTCACATTGAAGAGCCGTCGCGCCGCGTCGGCCTTAGTCGACCGCACCGACCGCTGCAACGCCGGCATCGCGCGTCGATTCAGCGAGATCTGCCAAATGAGCGGCTCTTTGGGTGTATCGCTGCGATCCCGGTGTAACAGGAAACTGCGATCGAGTTCTTCGAGGTCTTCGAATATCTCGTCGGGGCGTTCGACGTCTGCGATCATCTTCACGAGACTCACACGCGGATCGGTGCCGCTGCGACGACGCCCGCCTCCCCAAATGATGATCGCGGTCAGGGTGATGTAGCGATCACCGGCCGAGTACTCGGCCAGGTCCGCCGCCACGCGGGAACGCGCCGCCTCGTCCTCAGCGCGTGACCACTCCACAATCGATTTGATGATCGGGCTTTTGTCCTCGTCACGGTATCCGGCCCGCACAGCCCGGGTATCTTGCTTGTGCCACCAGTGCGTCATCGGCACCACGACCCTGACGATCTCGAAGAAATACAGCCGTGCTGCCACCAATCCCTGTAAGTACGAAATGCGTGCTTCCTCACCGTCCGGACCGCGCAGTTCACGAATCCGCGTGGCCAATGCACGCGCCACCGTACCGGCCGATTGACTCTTGTGCGGTGTAATCAGCAGATCCATGGCCTCGTTTGGTTTGTCGGCGTAGGCGATCCAGACGTCGCCGAGCAACGGAGAATCCTGTAATTGCCGCCGGTCACCCTCCGGACCAAGCAAGATCAGTTCAACCAACGAACGTGTCGTCGCAGTCATCGCCTATACTCCTGCTGAGGGATAGGGATAGCCCTCCGGTTTCGGCAGTTGGGGATCACAATGCGTGCGCAGGGCGGCATCGCAGACGGCATACCCCCAGTTGATCAGCCGCTCCTGTAAGTGATCATCCACATGCTTCAATCGTGTTGGGGTATTGGCCAACGCCAGTGTGCGATCATGCGGACAATCGAACGCGTCGTCGAGATGGTAGTCGGCGATATTGGTACGAATTCCCCAATACGCTCCGGTCCGGTCGCCGGACTTGTAAGAGTCGATGACTTGCCGTTTGCGCAGGGCACGCACCTGGTTGTCGATGACTCCGAGAACGCGGTAGGCATGACGTGCCCAGTCGCTCTTCGGCTTCGCAGCGGGCGCTAACTTCCCGCCACCATCGCTGACGAGCACCGTCGCACACCGTTTCCACGCCGTCTCAAGACCCAGATTGTCGTAGACGCCGCCATCGGTGAGGACAACACGTGTTGTAAACGGTGCACGTTGCAGATCCATCCCGCTACCGGGCGTATAGGCGTCTTCCGGCAGCCGCATCACGAGCGGCGACAACACCGGCGGAAAGGCCGACGAGGCCGCGACCGCATGCGATAGGGGAATCGTTGGGATCTTAACCTCACCGACGCGATAATCACGCATGTACGGTTTCATGAAACGCCACAGCGCACCCGATTGGACATTGGTCGCGTTGAACACGAAGCGTGGTGTGTCGGTGATGTCCTGCAATGTAGCGCCGTTAAACAGTACTTTGTCATAGGCTTTGGCGATACGGTCGCTGGCGCGTCCCGGGAGAAACACGCCTCGCAGAATGGCGCCGACGTCGATTGTCCGGCCGGCCAGCTTACGGATCGGTGAAACGACGTGGGGCACAAACGCCGATTGAATGCTATCTTTGTCGAAACTGAGGCGCGACCAATGTAACGCCAGCACACCGGCCGTAATCGAACCGCCCGACACGCTCGAAATGCGCTCGACTGTTTTCAGCAGGTCCGCTTCATACAGGCGCCAGAGCGACCCGAGGTGAAACAACATCGCCCGATACCCGCCCCCCGACAGGCAGAGCGCCGTACCGCTCGATGGGCTCGGCCGGCTCGGATCAGTCGGAATCGTTTCAACCGGCATATCCGCCATGATCGAATCTCCAGACTGAATGATTCGCCCGTTTGCAATCACACGCTCGCACCGGTCGCCGTCGTAACCGCAAAACCCAAATACCAGGTGAACGTGACTGCTACAGCGGTGACCGGCCAACACGGCCAGGACACGCTGTTGTGCGTTGCATAACTCTTAGATCAAGCCCTGAGTGTTGGATAATCGCGCTGGACGGGCGAGTCAAGCTATTTTGCCCTATCACATTTCTTTCTCTCCGGTTTAGCCGACGGGTCCGATTTTGCGTACTAATCAGAACGGCACTGGCCGTGCAGACGGAATCGACGACATCACGCCTCTTTGGCAAGCTGTGGAGGAATCATGACAGACAAGCCATCACCGACATACTCGGAGCGGCGGCATGTCTCGCCGTCCGAAGGTCTCTTGCAACTGCCCACTCCCAACGGAAACCGCTTCATCACGCTGTTCGAGCACGGGTCACTCGCTGTTGAAATCTATGCGCCGCGCGGCGTCGATCCGCAAACACCTCATGCGCGCGACGAGGCTTATGTGGTCGTGCAAGGGAGCGGGTACTTTGTCAGTTCGGAAGGCCGGCACCCGTTCAGTGCCGGCGACTTTCTCTTCGCTGCGGCCGGTGAAGACCATCGATTCGAGGATTTCACCGATGATCTCGTCGTATGGGTGATCTTTTACGGTCCCGACGGTGGCGAGAAGAATGCAAATGATGCATCATAGGAGAAGGACGGTTCAGACTCGCGGTAGCAATGACGAGGGACACAATGAGTGACTATACAGACATTCTGAAGACGACAAACTACGTTGCCAATCGGTGGGTTGAAGATGGTGATGGCACACTCGAGGTGCTTGATAAGTACCATGGCACCACACTCGCATCTCTGCCATTGGCCACATCGGCGCATGTTGAGGATGCCATTACAGCCGCCCAGGCGGGCTTTGCAGAACTGCAACGATGGTCGGCAGGACAGCGCGCCGAACGACTGGAACGCCTGGCGGCGCTGCTCGATGCCCATCGTGATGCCTTTGTCGATCTCATTGTGAAGGAAGCGGGAAAGCCGATCGCTTATGCCCGCAACGAGATCGACCGCTGCCTGATTACGATTCGCACCGCCGCCGCCGAAGCGTTGCGATTCACCGGTGAAACCGTGCCGATCGATTTCGCGGCCGGTGAAGGCAAAACCGCCTTTACGAAACGATTCCCGATCGGCATTGTCACCTGCATCACGCCGTTCAACTTCCCGCTCAACCTCGTGTTGCATAAAATCGCCCCGGCGTTGGCGGTCGGCTGTTCGGTAATCGTGAAGCCCGCACCACAGGCGCCGCTGGTGACGCTGGCACTGGCAGGATTGATGGAACAACTCGATTACCCGCCGGGCACATTCAATGCATTGATTTGTTCGAATCCTGTCGCGGAGACACTCGTGACCGA
>WJJR01000243.1 GCA_014729565.1 Candidatus Zixiibacteriota bacterium
ATACCCCACCTGCGGGTGATTCACTCGAAGGCATCAGTGGCCCAGGTGATAGCGGGGGACCGGCAATCCTCCGGCAAAACGGTGTGCCCTACATCATCGGCGTGAGTGCCTACAACGACGGTGATCCCGAGTGCTTCTATGGGACCAATGAATACTACAGTCGTGTGTCGGACGAACTGGAGTGGATCGATAGCGTCATGAGCGGGGCAATCATAACGGAGAAGAAACCGCGCTTAATGCGTTACGGCCAGACTGACGGGGGCAAGCAGACGGTCGAGAGCGGCGAAACCGATCCCGTGAAGATCCCACTGGAGATGGATCCTATTCTGCTGAAGGTGATTGCCAAGATTGAGCAATCGGTTCAAACCAACGCGGTCGATCAGTATCTCCGTCTGTTCACACCGCGCTATCGCGAAAAGAATCGCGACAATGAGAACATGGTGACAGCGATGCACTCGTTTCTGGTTAACGCGACGAAGAAGCGGGGACCGATTATCGGATATCATCCTCCCGGACGCGAGGGATTCGCTATTCCCGATTCAGAGTTTCCGATGCGTCCCGTTGTCTTTCACCTGGAAGACGGCACCCCCGGGTATTTCGGCATCGCCGTGACACCGGATGGACAGATTGATCACCTGTCGCTGTTTATTATGGAGGGAATCTGCGAGCGGGGCACTGAGTGTCCGGAGATGGAGACCCTCTCGGACATGGTGGAGTCAATCAAATGACCATTCGCCAAGTCGAGTGGTGTACCGACGTTGCCTACTGCCTCACAAACGTAAACGTCCCCACTGAAGGCAAGGCACCATCCACCCATAGCGGACCACTGTCGATCTGAAAGATGCCGGCCGGCGGTTGGGTGGCTTGGTTCGGTGACGTGTAATCGCTTCCGCTGTCTGTTCCCGCATCGTACGGATACAGCTCGATCACCAGGCTGTCCACCCACTCGCTGCCGTCAAATAAGTCCAGGCCCGATACGCCCACAAACCAGTCGGGACTCGGGGCGACCATTGACACCAATGTGACTGCGGGAAAATCCAGACTGACATCAAACTCGAGACTGGCCATTCCCGGCGACACGCCAATCCCGGTTCCGGTGAGAAGGTTCTCCGCACCGCCATTGCCCTGAGCCGTCGCCACTTCAGAGGCCAGTGCGTTCGTCGCCCCCAATTCGGCCATGGCCTTGATCCCCGGCGAGGCCAACTCTCCGACCTCCCAGAACGACATGCATGAGCAATGAGTCGCCCCAATGAGAGGGGAGAAATGCGGGTTGGCCGGGAACCCGTCGGGATGTGTGGCAGCGCTCCAGGTGCTGGTAAAGGTGACCTGGTAGCGTACAGAGTCTTCCGGCGGCGGGGCCATCACCGGGTCGTCGTCCGAACAGCCAGCCACGACCAGCAGCAGGAGGACAGAGATGGATCCTATTCGTAACCGAGTGCTCATCACCAGCAATACGGAGTTCGGCGCCAATTGGATGTTGGATATCGGCACATTCATTCAATCATCGAAACGTCTTTTCTCGGTCTCACGTGGGACGAAAGCAGACACTCCGGCGTATTAAAGGTGAATAGATGATCGTAAAGAGGGGTCAGTACAGGGGGGCTCTATGTGGACAGGATTGAAGCTGATCGGCGTACTGCTAATGCTCATTGGGCTCCTGTTGATTCTCCGCTGTGGGGGCGACGTTGTCAACACGGGTGACGTTGTTAGTGAGGCATCGGCAACGATGGTGTCCCAAACCGGCTGCAAACGGTTCGATTCACGGTCAACCATGGTTGATATCTCATCATCACTCGATTGTGTCGACTACGAATACGATGGCACCGCGAATCTGAACATCAGGCGCACCAATACCGGCTTCAATTGCTGCCCGGACTCCCTGACGGCATCTGTTGAGATCAGCGGTTCGGTGATTTCCATCGATGAGATCGAGTGGGTATCGGAGCCGTGCCGGTGTCTCTGCCTGTACGATATGGAATACGCTATCAGCGGGGTGGCGCCGGGCACCGTGACGCTTCAGTTCAACGAACCGTACCTCGAGGAAGGCGACGCTATTCTCAGTATCACGGTCGATTTGGCGGCTGAGCCCTCGGGTTCCATCTGCGTCGAACGGTCACACTATCCTTGGGGCGTGGAGCAGTAACGCGTATCATTACGTCGAGACACGATTGGAGGTGTAACCTGAAGCTGAAAATTCGTCTTGGCAGACTCTTCCTTGTCGTCACCAGTCTGCTGGTTGTGGCGCAATGCAGTGATGATTCGGGCACCGGCAGCATCACTCTGCCGGATCCGGTTGTGCGTATGCAGTCACATACTGATTGCAAGACGTTTGCCGATCAACTGATCATCGATATGCCACACTTGGTTCGCGATTGCTTCGTGTACGAGTACGATGGGGAATCGGTTCTTCACATCACACGCACCAACGCCGGGTTCAATTGCTGCCCGGATTCGTTGACAGTGACGGCCGCGGTCACTCAGAGCACCATTACCGTCGAGGAAATCGAGTGGGTGTCCGATCCGTGCGACTGCCTCTGCCTGTATGACATGGAATTCGACATCGCTAATGTCCCTCCGGGGCTCGTGAGACTTCGTTTCATAGAGCCATACCTGGCGCCCGGCGCGCCTGTGTTGCAGGCGACAATCGACCTGATCAACCACCCGTCCGGCTCGTTCTGTGCGGACCGCGGATTCTATCCCTGGGGTGAGTGAGAGGCTCGGTATCGCCGAGCTACGGCTCGTTGCTCCCGGGACTACGCTCCGCCCACCACTCGCTTCAGACTTCGGTACAGCTCCTGCCCCATCTTTTCCGCGACCGGTGGATCGAAATTCGACAAGACAATCACCGTCAAACGACCATTGCTTTCCATGACCGCACTGACGCCTGGCCCACCGCCGGCGATGCCAGTCTCGGCCCGTGATCGTTCGAGATCATCCTGAGTCGGCGCATCCGGCCCGGGTTCATCACCACCGAAATACCACATCGTCGAGGCCGGCGAGAGGAGCTTGTATTCACGCACAGCATTGTCAAATCGTAACATGTCCACAACCGACGCCTGCGCACTCCCAGCCGAATTCCCCTTAATGGGCAGCATAAAGAGGTTACTTCGCAGCGCGTCGCTGCGGCCGTCGGGACCCATGCGTGTATATCCGACGGCCACATTCGGAACCGGCTCGTCATGCGAGAAGAACCCGGCACCGGTCATACCTGCGGGCTTAAAGATATTCTCGGTCACATACTCACCGTACGGCATTCCGGACACTTCGGCAATAATCGCCCCCAACACCATATATCCCGCATTGGAGTATTCGCGTTTCTCACCCGGTGTGCGTGTCAGTGGCTCATCGGCAAACAGCGGGAAGAAATTGCGCGGCTGGCGAAACAACGCACGCGATGAATTGAAAAACTCATCGGTGAAGATATCACCCAATCCCGATGTGTGTTTCAGCAGATGGCGGATCGTGATTTGCCGGGCAGCATCCTCATTTGGGTACTCCGGCAGAAGATCGATGATGTGATCATCCAGTGACAGCTTGCCGGCCTCGGCCAGTTGCGCAATCGCAATTTGTGTGAACGATTTATTGATTGATCCCAGATCAAACCGCGTATCGACCTGATTGTCGACATCCCAGGCGAGACTGGCCTTGCCCCAGGCGCCCGAGTACACAGACTGACCATCCACAGCGATCAGAACGGCCCCTGAGAACATGCCATTGTCGGCCAGTCGGTCGATCCATGGCCCAACGGCATTGTCGAGGGCATCGATCGATGCATCATCGGTCAGACCCAATGGCGGCAGCCCGGGACCACGTCCACCGGCATCAGTGTCGACTCCCATCTGAACGATGCGATGCGGTGGATCGCTCTCGAATTCAAACGTGTAGGCCAGTGTCGGGCCATCGGTACGTTCCGTGACGAACTTCATCACATGCGGTTGTTCCATCATCATACTCACCACCTGACCGTCGCCAAACTCCTCAATCATCGATGGCAGTGCCTTCCTCCATCGTGCGTCCCGTTCCTCGGGATCCTCCGGCGGGGCCCAGTGAGTGTTCATGGAGGCAAGCAGTTGGGTAAGATCGCCATCTTGAAATGCCTGCAGCACCTCCATGGCGCGTTCTTTCTCGGTGCGCGACGACGACGTTTGGCCACTGGCCAACCCGCTGGTCAGCGCCACCACCACAACCAGCATGCCTGTGAGTCTGAAATATCTGTCCATTGAGCCCTCCATGCATGAGATATCGTATAACCCCTCAAAGTAGGACATACAAAGTCCGTCATCGGTTGCACGGACTACCATAATTCACATTCACACACTTTTGTCAACCTGGCAGCCAACCCGCTTGCCAAGCAAATTCGATCCGATGCATCCTGTCCTCACTAGAGGAGACCAGATCATGTCACACATTGCGATATCGCGTTCGATCGGCTGGTTTCTGGTGCTGCTGGCGGCAATTGGAGTCTTTGCGGCTGATTCCGTGTCTGCCGAAAAGCTCACCATTGATCGCCTCTACGATGATCCGCCGTTATCAGGTAGCCGTCCGCGAGGAACGTCAATCTCCCCCGATGGAAAGCGTGTGGGCTTTCTGCGTGGCAGCGATGACGATCAGTATCAACTGAACCTCTGGGTGTATGATGTCAATGAGGGAGACTCGCGCTTGTTGGTTGATTCGCGCCAGCTCGTGCCTGACGAAGTCCTCACCGATGAGGAAAAGGCACGACGCGAACGCACGCGCATGGCCTCTTATCACGGCATCCTCCACTACGAATGGTCCCCCGACAGCCGCAAGCTCCTGTTTCCATTAGGCGACGCCCTCTATCTGTATGACCTCACCGCCGACTCGGCCAATGCGGTGCGCACGGTTATAGACGGGGAGTACGTGCTCGACCCCAAAGTATCACCCAAAGGCCAGTTCGTGTCGTTTGTGCGTGATCAAAACCTGTTTGTGATTGATCTGCAGTCGGGTGAAGAACGCCCGCTCACCACTGATGGTGGCGGTACGGTCCACAACGCCGAATCGGAATTCGTCGCTCAGGAGGAATACGGACAATACACGGGCTACTGGTGGGCGCCCGATGATTCGTACATCGCCTACAAGCAGTTCGACGACTCTCCGGTTCCGATCAGGAAACGATTCGAAGTCTATGCCGACCGTACCGAAATCGTTGAGCAACGGTACCCGGCCACCGGTGACTCGAACGTGACCGTGAAATTGGGTTTGGTCAGTCCCCACGGTGGGGACACCCGCTGGATTTTTCTCGGGGCCGATCCCGACATCTATCTCGTTCGTGTCGATTGGATGCCCGACGCGAAGTCGGTCACCTATCAACGCCAATCACGGGATCAGAAACGCCTCGAACTGGTCACGGTCGATGTCGTGTCGCTGAACCAAAGGACTTTGCTAACAGAGGAATCGGATGCGTGGATCAATCTCCACCACGATCTTCACTGTCTCAAGACACGCGACGCGTTCATCTGGTCCTCCGAGCGCACCGGGTTCCGGCATCTCTATCTGTACAACAACGACGGCGAGTTCATTCGTGCACTGACCGCAGGGGAGTGGCCGGTCGGCAAACTGTCGGCTGTTGATGAAACAGATGGCACTGTCTGGTTCTCCAGCAATCGCGATGATGTTCTGGGCAATCAAATCTACATGACCCGCTTCGACACCGAGACACTGACACAACCGGTACAAATCACGCGCGGTGACGGTTATCATAGTGGCACGTTTGCCGAGGATGCTGACGATGTCTCGCTGTTTATCGAATACTTTTCGAATCCGTCGACTCCGCCGCAGTACAGCATTCGTGCTGCCGATGGATCGCGACTCGCATGGCTGGAGAAGAATGCGCTCGACAAGGATCATCCATACTGGCCATACGTCGACAATCATGTCACGCCCGACTTTGGTTCGATTACCGCCGAAGACGGGCAAACGTTGTACTACAGCGTTTTAAAGCCGCCCGATTTCGATCCCAAACGGCGCTATCCGGTCATCGTCGACGTGTACGGTGGCCCGCACTCGCAGCAGGTCCGTCGCCGTTGGGGCGGCATGTTCAGCCAATACCTGGTGCGGCAGGGATACATCATCTTTCAGATCGACAACCGCGGCTCCTCGCGGCGCGGCCGGGAATTCGAGAACCCGATCTACCATCGTCTCGGCCACATCGAAGTGCGCGATCAGCTAGCCGGAGTGGACTGGCTCAAAAGGCAGCCGTATGTCGATGCGACCCGCATCGGCGTCTACGGCTGGAGTTACGGTGGCTACATGACGGTCATGATGTTGGCGAAAATGTCGGACCAGTTTGCCTGCGGCATCGCCGGCGCCCCGGTCACCGACTGGCGGCTGTACGATACGCATTACACCGAACGGTACCTCGGCACCCCGCAGAACAATCGCGATGGTTACGATTCCAGCGGCGTCTTCGGCGCATTACCGGGTCTCACGTCACCAATGCTCTTGATCCACGGCATGGCCGACGACAACGTGTTGTTCACAAACTCGACCGAACTGATGTCGGCCTTACAGAACCAGGGCACGCTGTTCGACCTGATGACCTATCCCGGCGCGAAGCACGGTCTCAGCACGCGCGCATTGAAGAAACACCGAACGCGCCTGATGTTTGAGTTCTTTGAGGAACACCTGAAGTAGAGACCACCCGGAAGGGGCTGGTGCCCCACCGCTTGCGGCCTGTTGAGAAACCCACATCATCGTCGCGTAGGTCCGGCTCCTGGCCGCACCGGTCCGGCTAAGAGCCGGACCTACGCGACAAACCTATGGTTTATTCAACGTGCCCTTGCGGTGGGTTTAGATTGTACTCGCAATCGCTTACCATTGAAATGACCCGTGATTGGCAGTGGCCCCGACGTGTTTCAGGGTTCAAACACGGCGTTGCTCCCAGAGAGCCCCAAACGCGAGCACAATAGTCTGCTTAGATGGCAACAGTACAGGACAATTACCAACACTTGCGCCGCAGTGGTTGTGTTAGTTGATTACCGGACGCGACAGTCAAGCAATGGGAGCACTGCCGTGACGGAACGCGACCAGGACACGAAAGAGAAGCTCGTCCGCAGCCTGCAGGGCGAGGAATGCATTGTCAGCAAGGGGCCGACACTGCAGCGCGGACAGATCACGCGTGCCGTCGCATCCGACTGGGGCGCCAGTTTTGTGATCGATCCGCTGCCCACCGGCGGCGGCATTCCCGACGTTGAGCGTTCGCTGATGCTCGGCGGTGATTGGGAATACTTGCAGGTATCGCCGGTCGGCGTATCGGCGCGACGACTGGATTGGACGATTGTCACCGATCACGTAATGGTCGGACGGATGCGAACCCTGGTCGCCGAGAACGTCGACCTGCTCGTTCTGAACAAGGCGTTGTTGTTTGTTGTGTCGATTAAAGAGACGGCACACCAACAGTGTGCCGAGCGCAAACAACGCGGCGAGGAAGTCGCCAATTGCGACGCCGCCGCGGCCGCCCCCATCCTCGAGAGCATGACCGATCCCGGGCTGGTCAACATCAAATACACCATCAAGCGGCTGCTGGATCTGCCGCCTGATGACTAGCCGGGTAGACCGGAATCCGTCGGGATACGGGCCATAGGCTCGCAGCCTATTTCACCCGACCACGCAAAAAAACCCGGCATTTCTCCAACAGTCACCGTATAAGGCCCGACGAACGAAACAGCTCGGCTTTTCAAGCTCGAACCCCGCGGTACGCATTCCCGGACACGAACAAGAAAAGAGCGATTGTTTCAACGGCCATGATGGCCAACGGACGGGGGACACCGTTTTGTCCCGGTAGAAGAAGGAAGTGCATTATGTCAGAAGGAACCGTCAAGTGGTTCAACGACTCCAAGGGGTTTGGCTTTATCGAGCAGTCCAGCGGACCGGATGTGTTTGTTCACTATTCGGCCATCGACGGCGACGGTCACAAGAGCCTGTATGAAGGCGATTCGGTGACCTTCGATGTCACCCAGGGCCCCAAGGGTCCACAGGCGTCGAACGTGCGCAAAATGTAACACGCGACTTTTGCTGCAAACTCAGGCCCCGGCGAGCACACGCTCACCGGGGCCTTCCTTTATCCACCAACAAGGTATCTATCTCTTTAAGCGTGTGGTGCCCAACAGTTCTACTGTGGAAAACGACGAAAACGGTAGTGGCCCTGATGGGCGCTTTTCCCATCAGGGTTTGCATCAGACTGTTCCAGCGGTTGACAGCGGCTATAGGACGATACCATACTGCTCCCACAGGCGAGAGGACAACGGAAGCGTGACGTATGGCACTGATCGAAGTGTGGTGCCACAGGCGTACACGTCAGTCGAGAGTGTGCCACTGACCTTGGTCAGTGAGTCACGGGCTTGCTCGTCGTGTCGAAGGTAAGACAGGTTGCCTTATGAGTCACCGACAGAGCTTCAGCACCGAGGGCCACGTCCACTTTCTAACATTCTCGTGCTGGCAGCGACGTCAGTTTTTGAGGTTCCCTCATGAGATCGCGACATGCCTGACACATCTCGACAGGGCCAGAGAAATCGAGCAGTTTGACCTTTGGGCCTATGTCGTGATGCCGGAACATGTGCACCTGCTGATTCGTCCCCGGTCCGATGTCTACAGCATGGCCCAAATCCTCAGACGGATCAAAGAAGCTTGTGCTCGTGACATCCTGTCGGACTGGAGAACAAACGCCCCGGAGCGAATGCCTGGAACTGTTGACAGTACCCGTGGCCCGATTGGCCATCGATTCTGGCAACCGGGAGGAGGCTACGACCGGAATCTGTATAGTGAAGACAAGATCGAGCGGGCTGTTGAATATGTCGAATGGAATCCGGTACGACGGGAACTGGTCGCCGATCCCCTGCAATGGCCATGGTCTAGTGCGCGAGCCCGAG
>WJJR01000244.1 GCA_014729565.1 Candidatus Zixiibacteriota bacterium
GTGAAGAAGAAGGAAAAGTGCCGTGCTGTCATCGTGCGGACGACCAAAGCGACGCGTCGTCGTGACGGGTCGTACATTCGGTTTTCCGACAACGCGGCCGTGATCATCAACGAGCAGGGCGAGCCGCGTGGAACCCGCATCTTCGGGCCGGTCGCACGTGAGCTGCGCGAGAAAAACTATATGAAAATTGTCTCACTGGCGCCCGAGGTGCTGTGAGCGTTGGATTGTATTGATCGGTGACGATATGAGCCAGGTTATTAAAAAGGGTGATACCGTGCGGGTGCTGTCGGGGCAGTATCGCGGCAAGACCGGACGTGTGTTGCGCGTCATTCCGAAGAAGTCGCGCGTCGTGGTTGAGGGAGTCAACATGATCCATCGCCATACCCGCCCCACCCAGCGTAATCCCAAGGGCGGTATCATCGAGAAAGAAGCGCCGATTCACATGTCGAATGTGCGGCTGGAGGTCTAGCCGAATTCGGGACGAGACGTTATGACTCGCTTGCAGGAACGATATCGCACGGAAGTGGCGCCCAAACTCAAAGAGCAGTTTGGCTTCAAGAGTATTATGCGCGCGCCGCGTCTGGAAAAGATCGTGATCAACCAGGGGTTGGGCGAGGCGATCGCCAATCCCAAGGTTCTGGAAACATCGATGGCCGAAATCGCAGCGATCACCGGCCAGCGTCCGGCGATCCGCCGCGCGCGCAAGTCGATCTCGAGTTTCAAGTTGCGCGAAGGGATGCCGATCGGCTGCGCGGTGACGTTGCGCGGACGGCGCATGTACGAGTTCTTTGAGCGCTTGACGAGTATCGCGCTGCCGCGTGTACGTGATTTCCGCGGCGTGCCGACGAAATCGTTCGACGGCAAAGGCAATTACACGCTCGGCGTGCGTGAGCAGATCATCTTCCCGGAAATCCATTATGATCGGATTGATAAGATCCGGGGCATGAACATCACGATCTGCACCACCGCCGAGACCGACGAAGAAGGATTGGAATTGTTGCGGCTGTTGGGTATGCCGTTCCGCCGCAATTAAAGGATTGTATACAGGGGAGTGTTATCTCGTGGCGAAGAAATGTTTGATCGAGAAGCAGAAGCGTAAACCGAAGTTTGCGGTGCGTGCCTACAATCGGTGCCGGCTGTGCGGGCGTCCGCGAGGCTATATTCGCAAGTTTGGGGTGTGCCGCATCTGTTTCCGATTGCTCGCCCTTGATGGAGAAATTCCCGGAGTGACGAAGGCCAGTTGGTAGCAGCGGGCCGGGCCCGTGTGCCAACGGAGAGAGACTATGTCGGTTACTGATCCAATCGCTGATTTCCTGACACGCATTCGCAACGCCATGCGGGCGGGGCACAAGCGTGTGACCGTACCGTCGACACGCATGCGCAAAGAGATCGCCCGCGTGTTGGCGGAGAATCACTACATTCGCGGCTTTGCCGAAGTGCAGGCGTCACCGCAAAACCAATTGGTGATTCGCCTGCGTTACACCCCGCAGCAGGAGCCGGTGATCACCAACGTGCAGCGGGAATCACGTCCGGGGTTGCGGAAGTACCGCGACGCGGCCGGTGTGAAGGACTTGGGGCGGCGTCTGGGAACAACAATCATTTCCACCTCCCGGGGCGTTATGACCGACCGCGAGGCCAAAGATCTCGGTATCGGCGGGGAGCTGCTGTTTCGAGTGTGGTAGGAGTTTGTCATGTCACGCATAGGAAAACTACCCATTCCCATACCCGACGGTGTTACGGTGGATATTAACGACTCCACCGTGAAGGTAACCGGGCCGAAGGGCGAATTGACGCAGTCGTTTAATCCCGACATGGAGATCGCCATGGAGGACGGCACGGTTGTGGTGCGCCGTCCGAGCGATCAGCAGCGCCACCGCGCCTTGCACGGGCTCACACGCGCGCTGATTGCCAATATGGTGGCCGGTGTGTCGACCGGGTACAAGAAGGTTCTGGTAATTGTCGGCGTCGGGTATCGTGCGGAGATGGTCGGACAGCGATTGAATCTCATCGTCGGTTTTTCGCACCCCATCCTGGTCACACCGCCGCCGGGAATCACGTTTACGGTCGAGAGTCCGACCCGGTTTTCCATTGAAGGTATCAACAAGCAGTTGGTAGGCGAAATCGCATCTCAGGTGCGTGCCGTGCGTCCGCCCGAACCTTACAAGGGCAAGGGCATTCGGTTCGAAGGCGAGTATGTCCGCCGCAAGGCCGGCAAGACGGCTGCATAACAGAGAGTTTTGGGTCGCTGCGTGAGACGGCGACGGAGTGAGATACGGAATTATGGCTGATCGGTACATTGACAAGGCAAAGCGCGAATTGCGGCGCCGCCGGCATGTGCGCAATCGCATTCACGGCACAGCAGAACGTCCGCGGCTGACTGTCAGCAAGTCGAATAAGGCAACCGTCGCACAGGTTGTTGACGACATCAATGGCGTGACGATCGCGCAATTGTCGACGCTGACGCTCAGCCCAGCGTCCGACGGACCGTCGAATAAGCAGGCGATGGCCAAAGAACTTGGAAAAGCCATTGCGGCAGCGGCGAAAGACAAGGGCGTGAGCGCCGTCGTGTTCGATCGCAACAGATACATTTACCACGGGCGCGTCCGTGCCGTAGCCGACGGTGCGCGCGAAGGTGGATTAACGTTCTAAATGATGCGGCGCTTTCCGGTGGGAGGCGCTGTGGACGTGTGTTTTAAAGGAGAGGTTACCCGATTTGTGGCAAGGTGCAGCCGATAGTGGCGAATTCGTCGAAAAGGTGATCTACGTCAATCGCGTCGCCAAGGTAGTGAAAGGTGGACGTCGTTTCTCGTTCACCGCACTCGTCGCGGCGGGTGACCGCAAAGGCAACGTTGGGATTGGGTTGGGCAAGGCCGGCGAAGTCGCCGAAGCGATTCGTAAAGGCGTCGAGGCGGCCAAGAAGGAAATGGAGCCGGTTGTGATTCGCAACGGTACCATTCCGCATATGGTGACCGGTCGTGCCGGTGCGGCGCGCGTGTTGTTGCGCCCCGCGACCCCCGGTACCGGTGTGATTGCCGGTGGCGCCGTCCGCGCCGTCCTCGAATCGGCGGGTATCCAGGACATCCTGACCAAATCGCTCGGGTCGCCGAATCCGCACAATGTGGTGAAGGCTACCATGGACGGTTTGCTGCAATTGCGTCACGTCGAAACCATCGGCCAGTACCGTCATCATCTCGCGGCGGAGGCGGCCGGGACGGACGCTACGAACGGAGACAAACAGCCGGCGGCTGAAGAGAATGCCTCAGACGATACATCATCGAGCGCCGGTGAGGAACCTCAGAACGACGAGAACGAGTCGTAAGCGATGGCAAAAATCAGGATTACATACAAGCGGTCCACGATCCGCTCGATTGAGAAGCACAAGCGGACCATCCGCGCACTCGGCTTCCGCCGTCTGTATCAGTCGGTCGTCCGTGAAGACACACCGAGCATCCGTGGCATGGTCAAGTCGGTGGAACATCTCGTGACCGTGGAGCCGGCCGAGTAATCAGGCACCGGGTTGGTGCCTCTGTACTTAAAGTGGTGATGCAATGAACTTATCGGAATTGAAGCCGCCCGAGGGCGCACACAAGAAAGGCCGCCGCGTTGGGCGCGGTTACGGATCGGGGCGAGGCAAGACCTCGGGACGTGGCCATAAAGGACAGTTGGCTCGGTCGGGTGCGAAGCATCGCGCCTCGATGGAGGGCGGGCAGATGCGTATCTACCGCCGTCTCCCCAAGCGCGGATTCTACAATCCGGCGCATATCCAATATCAGGTGGTCAACCTCTCCGATCTGGCGGAAGCAAATGCCAGTGAGCGTGTCGACATTGATGGTCTGCACGCGCTGCGGTTGGTGCGCACCAAGTCGAATCCGGTGAAGATTCTGGGCAACGGCACGCTCGATCGTCCGCTGCACATCGTCGCGCACGCCTTTTCAAAGTCGGCCGAAGAGAAGATCACGGCAGCGGGTGGAAAATGCGAACGAATCGCTCTGCCGAAGGAAGCCAAGACGGCGCCGGCCAAAGCCAAAGTCAAGGCCCAGGCAGACACGTCTCCGGCAGAACCGGCGGAGAGCAGCGACGCCAAACCCGAGTCCGAGGACACCCAATCATAAGGACCGTTGGCTGCCGCAGTCACGGTAACTAACCCACTATGCTTTCGGCTTTTCAGAATATATTCCGTATCGAAGAATTGCGACGGCGTGTGTTGTACACGCTCGGCATTTTGGTGGTGTACCGGATCGGCGGTCATATCCCGACCCCCGGCATCGACACACAGGCCCTCGGAGCGTTTTTCGCCTCAGCGGGCAGTACACTGTTCGGCTTGTACGACATGTTTGCCGGCGGTGCGTTTTATAAGGCGACGATCTTTGCGCTGGGCATCATGCCGTACATTTCGGCATCGATTATCATTCAGCTCCTCGGATCGGTCGTTCCGTACTTCCAGCGGCTGCAGAAGGAAGGTGAGGAAGGCCGGCGCAAAATCACGCAGTATACCCGTTACGGAACCGTGATCATCGCCGCGATGCAGGCGTTTGGTACGGCGATCTTCTTGGAAAACCTCCCGGCCACCAACGGTGTCGCCGTGGTTCCCGAGCCGGGCTGGGCGTTCCGGTTCCTGACCATCATCACGTTTACATCGGGTACGATTTTCATCATGTGGCTCGGTGAACAGATCACCGAACGCGGCATCGGCAATGGTATTTCGTTGATCATCTTCATCGGGATCATCGCGCGGTTTCCGCAGGCGATCTTCGATGAGTTGCGCGAACTGCTGGCGGGCCGTCGCGGGATCTTCACCGAACTGTTCGTTGTCGCATTCATGGTCGCGGTCATTGCGGCGATTGTGCTCGTAACACGCGCACAACGCCGAATTCCGGTTCAATATCCCAAACGCGTTGTCGGTCGCAAAGTATACGGCGGGCAAGCCACGCATATCCCGCTGTCGGTGAACACCGCCGGGGTCATTCCGATCATCTTTGCACAGTCGATTATGTTCTTCCCGTCGACGCTGCTGACGTTCTTCCCGGATGTGATGTGGTTGCAGGAGATCGGATCGTACCTCAATCCCGGGGCGTGGCTGTACAACGTCGTCTATGGTTTAGTGATTGTCTTCTTTGCGTTTTTCTATACCGCCATTGTGTTCAACCCGGTTGACCTGGCGGACAACATGAAGAAGTACGGCGGCTACATTCCGGGCATTCGTCCGGGGAAACGAACCGCCGAGTACATCGACAAAGTGCTCACACGCATCACCCTGCCGGGCGCGATCTTCTTCGCGTTGGTCGCCGTCCTGCCGTTCGTTCTCATTCAACAGGCGAATGTGCAGTATTACTTCGGCGGCACCGGTTTGCTGATCGTGGTGGGCGTGGCGCTGGATACGTTGCAGCAGGTCGAATCGCATCTCATCATGCGCCATTACGATGGATTCATGAAACGCGGCCGTATTCGCGGCCGGTCCATGTAGTTTGAACGCGGAGTGTAGGTAAGCCATGCAGTGGATTCTGTTGGGACCGCCGGGCTCAGGGAAGGGAACACAGGCAAAAAAGCTCGCGGCGGCCCATAATGTTGCTCACCTGTCCACAGGTGATGTCCTGCGAAACGAGATTGCGAAGGACAGCGACTTAGGGAAGGACGCCAAAGCGTACATGGAGCGCGGCGACCTGGTGCCGGATGAGCTGATCCTGAAGATGATTCACGAGCACTTGCCGTCTGAATCCGACGGCAATGGTTTTTTGCTCGACGGGTTTCCGCGCACGGAGAAACAAGCGCAGGCCCTCGACGAGATGTTGAAGAACGACGGACGCGCCATCGACCGGGCTGTCCTGGTCGACGTCAGCGATGACGAAATCAAAAAGCGGCTGGAAGGGCGCGCCAAAGCCGAAGGCCGGACCGACGATACGTCCGACGTGATTGAACAGCGACTGAATGTGTATCGCCAGCAAACCGTACCGGTCGCCAATCACTACGAGCGCCAGGGTTTGCTGACCAAAGTGAACGGTGAACAGTCGATTGATGACGTGTACAACGATCTGGAAAAGCTGCTGACCGCATGATTGCAATTAAGACCAGAGACGAAGTGGAATTGATGCGCAAGGCGGGACGCCTCGTGGCGGAAACGCTGGATCTGGTCTGTGGTACGGCACGACCCGGCATGACGACACGCGAACTCGACACGATGGCCGAGGAGTACATTCGCTCTCATGGCGCCGAGCCGGCCTTCAAGGGGTATATGGA
>WJJR01000245.1 GCA_014729565.1 Candidatus Zixiibacteriota bacterium
GAGTTCCAATGCGCGTACATGATACAACAGCGACAGCCGTTTATTCGGCGCTTTGGACTTGAGAATTGCCTGGCCAATGCCTTCGCCCAGACCCACATCATGGGTGGCAGCGAATTCGACGCCTTCGGCAAACCATTCCGCCGTATCGCGCGCCATACCGAATTGGCCGGAATCGAGACCGCTGGCAACGTCCTCGGATGTATACCCCAAATGCGCCAATTCGAGATCATGAATCGCCCCGGCGGCATTGAACGCCAGCACATCCACCAAGCCGTGTTTCATCAGATCCAACAGCACCGGCGACAGGCCGCACTTGATCACATGCGCACCCAGCATCCAGAAGATCGGTTTGCCCTTGCGCCGGGCATTGGCGATGGCATCGAGCAACACCCGCCAATCCGATGCCTTGAGGAAATCAGGGAGATTGCGCACAAACGCCGACGCGGTATCGGACCGTTTCGGCGGTTTGGCAAATCGCGATTTGTCGACGAGCGACGGTCGTTTCCGCGCCTCGATCCGTATCAGTTTGGTCAGGTCGTAAGGCTTATTCGGGCTCATCTCGGAACCGTTGGATGCGTCCCAGTCGATAATCGGTGAGTTCTGCCACGATCGAACCGACCAGCACTTTGCTTTTCATCAACACCGGCAGATGCAGCCGGTCATCGGTCAGCCACACCGTGAGTTTGCCTTCGTGCTTAAACAATCCGGCCGCCTGCAGAAGCGGTTCGACCACCAGCGTACTGAATGTCCCCGCTTTCACCTTGATGCGTTCGCGCCGGAGAATGCGAACGGTCAGCTTATAGACTTCCTTGCCGCTGTAGTTGTCGATTTGGATGTCGGTACCGGGTTCGAGTTCCAACGCGCGTACATGATACAACAGCGACAGCGCGTCCTGCACATACGGCGGCACGACGAGGGTATCGTCGGGCGTGTAGGCCAGTCCAAACTGCGGATCAAAGTCAGCGATGCGGTCGGATTCGTATTTGCCCTCCCGCAAGTACTTTTCAAACCGGATCGGATACATCTGGCGCACATCCATGAATGTGACCGCACTGTCGTCGACACGGAAAAAGGCTGAGAAAAACGGCGTCGACTTCACGGTCGAATAGATCGGGTAACACAGATGGCCGTTGGTGTCGACCGGCTCGTTGACGTACATCGCGCCCTTGCCGGCCACAATCGACTGCCAGCCGACGTCGTACCAGAGTGTCTCGGCCACGCCAAAGGCGTAATTGGTCATCGGGCGGTACGGCCAGGGACCGGTTCCGGAATCGACCCAATGGGCCGGCATTTGCACCTGTGGTAGCATCACAGCCGAATCCTGCGTGGTATCAGCGCCGAGCATCACCGGCTGCTCCACCGTTTGTGCATCAGCAGGACCAGACGTTACCACCAGGAACACGGCGAGAATCACGCCGTACAGGGAACGGCCGGCGCGGTATCGTGTGCTCTGTTTACAGGTGGATGCCACGTCGGAGTCTCAGTCCCTTGTTAAGCCTCGTGTTTGCGGGTTGCCCATTTGACGATGTCCGCCATGTGGCGACGCAACGCCTCGTCAATCTGAAAAAAGACCTGCTCATAAGCCTCGCGCGGCCCTCCAATCGGATCGGGAATCGACAGCTCTGCCATGTCCCCTTCCTGGCTGGGAAAGGCGCGCACCAGGTACACCTTGTCCTCCGAAATGCCAATATCGAGAACGTAGTGGAGGTGGTCGGCAGCCAGCGCCATGATCAGATCGACACGGTCCAGAAGCTCTTTGGAAGCCGACTGTGAGCGGTGGCTGCGAATGTCGATTCCATGCTCGGCACACACATCGATCGAGTACAGTGCCGCCTCGGTCCCGGACAGACCCAGCGTCCCGGCCGACAACGATTCAATCGGCGGAGCGCTGTCGCCCATTTCTTCGACCAACTTGCGCAGGATCCCCTCGGCCATCGGACTGCGACAGGTATTCCCGCTGCACAGGTACAGCACTCGGTACGGCTCATGAGGTTCGGATTTAGCCATCATAGGTTGTATTCAAATGAAATAGACTTCGTTTCGGAAGTACAGATTGCGTTTTTTGTTGCAGATTTCGGCATTTCTTAAGTCGAGCCCGTATCAGCTCAGCGCCCCTTTCCAATCATCGACCGAAATCGCCCCGGCGCGGAGTTGCCGCGGCACCGGTCCCGTACAATCGACCACGGTCGAGGGCGTCTTCCGGACATATCGCGCGGGCCGCAGCCAGAGGATTTCATGAACTTGCGCCAGGGATTGCAGCCAGCGGTTTTCCTGGGCGACCGACATGCTCGCTCCCGATGGATTCGCACTGGTCGCGACCACCGGTGCATCGAGCTTTTCAAGCATTCTCCTGATAATCGGCTCCGGCGAGACACGGACCCCCACGCTCTTCGGCGATCCCAGGCGACGAGCCAGCGCACCCTCGGCGGGTAACACTAGGGTCATCGGACCGGGCCAGAAGCGCTCCGCCAGCGCTGTGGCGTGGTCCGGCACCCGGATACCCCAGCGACGCAGATCATCGAAATGGCGGAAAAACGCGGAAAGCGGATGGTCTCCCAGTCGCCCTTTGAGCCGACAAACCGCCTCAACCGCCGCATCCGCCGTGGCCAGGGCGCAGAGGGCATACTGTGTCTCCGTTGGCACGACGGCCAGATCCTCGTTGTGGAGACGATTCACGAGGGCATGCACGGTGGTCCCGGTGGGTCGGGCACGCTCGATGGGAATGATAGGAAGCCAATTCACTATTTCGGGGTTGCCGATACCTGTTCACGCACGACCCAGGCCGCCTCATACCCCATCGCCCGCAGGCGGAGGGCCAGTTTGTCGGCTGCCTCTCGCGTGGGGAGCGGGCCGGCCATCAGCTTGTAATACGGTGTGTCAAACTCCATCGCCACGGGCACGTCGAGTGCCCCGCTGGCCCGTCCGAGGACATCTTCCGCTTCCCGATGGTTGGTCGTGGTGTAGAACTGGACACGGATAATCGTTTCCGTCTCGGTGTCGACCTGTGGGATCACACGTGGCGTCGTTTCGGTGGGGGTACTCCGCGGCTCCGGCCGCTCACCCACAACACCGGCCGTCACGACAGTGTCCTCGCCGGGGAATCCAAACGGGTCGAATTCGCTGCTTCGTCCCGACGATCCACTCCCGGCGCAGCCGGCCAGCATCACCAGCAATGCGAGCACGACACAGGCTCCCCCACGGTTGAGTAAGAGGTCAGTCGAGTGAAAGCTACAGATAGTCGGCGAGGCGTTCATCGGATTTCAAATGGTCGATCAAATTCTTGATATCGGGAATGCGCGACTTATGCGCGACCAGTGTCACCTTATCCGTCCGGACGACAACCAAATCAGATACACCGTACGTGCATACCAATTCTCCCGTTTCGTTATACACCGTCATGTCGAATGAGTCGAGTTCGATGGAGTTTCCGATCGTGATATTGTTTTCCACCGACGATTGGCGCAAACGGTCGAGCGCCAGCCAACTGCCCACATCATCCCACGACATATCGGCACGGATCACCAGCACGTTGTCGGCGGCCTCCAGAATCGCATTGTCAATGGAGATGCACTCCGACGTCGCGTAGAGATGTTTCAACGCCTCATCCTGCTTCGGAGTACCAATTGACTCGGTGTATTCCATCAGGAGACGATGAATTTCGGGCCGATGCGTCTTCAGTGCATCGAGCAGTGCCTGGGCCGTCCAAATGAAGATACCGGCATTCCACAGGTGGCGGCGGTCGAAGTAATACTCCTGCGCCGTTTCGCTGTCGGGTTTCTCGCGAAATGCTTCAACCTGATACGACGCCAAGCCACCCTTCGAACTCGCGTACGGATTGCCGATTTCAATGTATCCGTAGCCGGTTTCCGGACGGGTCGGGGTAATGCCGATCGTCACCAGCGACGGTTCGCTGTGGGCCAATCGGATGGCCTCGTTCAGCACTTTCAGAAACGTGGACTGCGGTTCGATCGCGTGATCGGCCGACAGCACCACCATCGTCGCCTCCGGATCCTTGGCCAGCAACTCCACCGCCGCCCAGCCAATCGCCAGGCAGGTGTTATTGCTGCTCGGCTCGGTGAGAATGTTCACCTCGGGCATACGTTTCTGGCAGCGTTCACGCACCGGTTCGGCGATGTCCTCGCCGGTGACGATCCACGTA
>WJJR01000246.1 GCA_014729565.1 Candidatus Zixiibacteriota bacterium
GCCATCGTCGTTCAAATCACCGACGATGAACGGTATCTTGAGATAGAACGTCTGCAGCTCGCTGAAGGGCGATGTGTTGGCCACGGCGTCTTCGGCCAGGACGCGCCAGTGCCAGTACTGACCGTACGCAAGTGAATCGACATCGGGGAGAGTCAACGACGTCGTAACAAGATCGTTGTATTCGCGCAGATCCTGTGTGAACGCACTGTCGGAGGCGACCTGCACATCGTAGACGACGGCGGTGCCGACCGGGTCGCTTTCATCGGTCCAGGCAAACTCGGGTATCGGATCGGCGATCGTATCGGTGCTCAACGGCGACGGCGCCAGCGGTGTCGGCGCATCGGGAGCGGTGGCATCCACCCAAATGCTGCGTCGGACAACATCGGACGAGTCGCCAAATGTATCGAACGCCCGGACGCGCCAGTAAGTCCGCCCTTCCGGCAGCGCCGCGGCTTGGCTCTGTGTCGCGAGCGCATCGAACCGTGTCACGCCCGTGGCGAATGTCGAATCATCGGAATGCTCGAGGGCATACGTCAGATTCTCATCGTAGATCGACCAGTCCTCCCACGTGAACGTCACGTTGGGATCAGCCGTGATCAACCCGTCGGCCGGCCCGGTCAGTTTCGGCGGAAACAGCCGCATCGGCATATTGGCGGCATAGACATCCTGATGGCCGTTTCGTGTGTCGGTGAAGACCGTCGTCGCCCGGCGCTCCGACGTGGCCAGTCCGATATATTCGCCAATCAAACCGGCCCGCGACGTCCGCCACTCCATCGGTTCGTTCTCGCCCGGCGGTTCATACTGAACGTACTTGCGGGCAAAGGACGCCGCATCGAACGGTGACGACGACACCTCCGAGACACGCTGATTGGGCGTCCACGACTGGCCGCCATCGAACGAGTGGCTGATAAAGAGATCGAAATTCAAATTGGCGGGATCGAGGCGACGGTCGTACCAGGCCACGCTCACCACACCGTCGCGATTGACGAATATCCAGGGATGGAATTGATCAATGTGGTTACCCAGGGGATCGTCATTGATGCGTAGCCGGGGTGACCATGTCTGTCCGCCGTCATCGGTCACGGTGATGTACAAGTCCAGCAGACCGTCAGCAGCGTCATCTGAGAATGCACAATAGATTCGCCCGTTGTACGGCCCTCCGGTAACATCCGATGCCAACGCTGGGAAAGCAAACGTCTGGACACCACCATTGAGATTCGACGGGAAGAATGACGTGTTGGCCACCACCTGATCCGTCCCCCACGTGGCGCCCTGATCGGTCGAATAATCGCACATGATCGCGGAATTGCCGTAGGAAAACCAGGCGACCAGAACGTTGCCACCGGCATCGACGATGGGTGTGGGCCATTGAACGCCATCGAGGTCCGAGACGAGCACCGGTTGATTGAATCCGACACCGTTCGGTGAACTGACATTGTAGATGTCGACCGTCTGTCCAAACCGTGCCCACGGGATGTAGAGAGCACCGTCGGTTGGCCCACCGGTGAGATCGATGGCGATCATCTCTTTGTCTTCGAATGTTCCCGATTCGGTGTCGACGCCGGTGATTGGGCCGAACCAGGACAGACCGGAATCAAACGACACCGGAACAAACAGGCCGTTTCTCTCTGAGAACTGATCGAACGACAGAATGACCGTATAGAACGCACCATTATTACCTGCGACAATGGCGGGATCGGAATCGCGATTGTAGGGCGTGGCAGGAACCAGCCCGCCCTCGGTCCAGGTCGCGCCGCCGTCATGGCTGTATCCCCAACCGACCTGGCGAAAGCCGAGACGGAAATCGCGCCACACCGCGACCAGGTTATCGGGATTGGTCGGGTCGACGGCGACCTGCTCCTCGTTCTGCAATTGGGTGGTCGCGTCGGTGTTGATCTTGATGTTGGGAGGCGTCTCCGATGAGACGTCGAACCACATCGGGATATCGGAAGCGTCCTGGGCCGTCGCTAATGACGGACTACAGACGCCGACAATCAGCACCGCCGCGAGGATGTGCCGGATTACACGTCGCGAAATGAACATTGGGCTGGCTCCTTTGGCAGGATGGTCTCAGATAACAGTATTCGCAGGTAAGGCCGCCGTGGCAGCGCAGAGTCACGCAGCGACGATGACCGGGTCCTGAAATATAGCACATTTACGTGGGGAGAGAGCGGGGAATCTCCGCCCCACGGTCTGACAACAGTGGAAGGCAATAGCAGACCGTAATCCTCTTCAATTGACACTACCCGTCACCGCGGGGGTTATTCCCGCGTGGTTTGGAATACGTCAGCGGGTTGTCTGAAGTTTCACCGGCGTCTTGACAATCCCCTCCCCCACAAGCAGTTTCTGCCTTCGTGACAGAGCGAGACAAACCTTTCCGTTCGGAGGTCTGACAAATGATTGGTTCACGCAAACGAGTGATTTTGGGCCTGAGTGCTTTGGTGGTCGTAGTGGCGGCGCTGGTGCCGGCCACCGCGCCGGCATTCTCCATCGAGTATGAGAAGCATGCGTTAGATAATGGACTGCGCATCGTTCTCGCTCCCGATCCGAGTGCGCCGACCGTGTCGTATTTCACGATGATCGACGCCGGCTCGCGCGATGAAACGAAGAAGGGCGCCACTGGGATCGCCCATGTGTTCGAGCACATGATGTTTCGCGGGACCGAGCAATACCCCGACTTCGATGCCGCGGTGGCGCCGATGGGCGCGCAGACCAATGCCTTCACTGGCAATGACATGACGGCCTACTATGTGAATGCGAAGAGTGAATTCCTGCCCGAGATCGTCGCCCTCGAGGCCGACCGAGTGCGCAACCTCGTGTTCACCAACGAGACGTTCCGCACCGAGCTGGGGCCGGTGAAAGAAGAGCGGCGGCGGTGGGTCGACGAGGACCCGTATGGGTATCTTGAGCAACGTCTCTATGATCTGGCATTCGACCGCCATACCTACCAGCATCCGGTCATCGGCTGGGAGGACGATCTCGAACAGAACATGACGTTTAATGATGGACTGCAGTTCAAAGAAACGTATTACTCGCCGCAGTTCACGGTCATCTCGGTCGCCGGGGGGTTCGATCCCGAGCAGGCGTTGGCCCTGATCGAGGAACACTACGGGGACTGGGAGCAGAGTACAATCACACCGGATCCGATTCCCGAAGAACCGGAACAGGACAGACATCGCACCGACCGGCTGGTTTGGAAAGATGCGATGATTGCGCCGATCGTGATGATGGCGCACAAGTCGCCGGCGATGCAGTTTGTCACCAAAGATTATCTGGCGCTGCAGGTCGTGGATCGGCTGCTGTTTTCGAACAGTGGACGGTTGCGTCAACGGCTGATGGTCGACAACCAGTTGGTCGAAGATGTCGATGCGGGGGCGTGGGGAACGAAAGATCCCTCGCTGTGGACTATCACCGCGACGGCGAAAACCGGTGTTCCGCTCGACTCGATTCAACGGGTCATTGTTGATGAACTGGAACGGTTGCGCACCGAGCCGGTCTCGCGGGAGGAACTGGACAAAGCGGTATTGGGATTCAAGGCCAACCGGATTTACGGGATGGACAAGCCGTCATCGGTGGCGGTCACACTGGGGCGGTACACGATCATCAGTGGCAACCCGGAAAACGTGATGCGTGAACTCAAACTCCTCGAAGCGCTGACACCGGCAGATATTCAGGCCTTCGCACAGACGTACCTGACAGCGGACCGCCGGACCACCGTAACCCTCATACCAAAGGCGGAGTCACAATGAAACGCGGGATGTGGAAACAACTGACAGGTGTTGCCGTCGTTCTGGCGCTGCTGGTTGGCGCGATCTCGTGCAGCCCCGGCTCGGACTCAGGACCGACCGTGCTGGTGCCAAAGGACCAAGCCGGCAGCATTCGTGTGCGCCTGGTCTTCGGTGCGGGATCGGCATACGATCCCGGCGATAAGGAGGGATTGGCCCATTTCACTGCGAATGCGTTGAAACGCGGCACGGAGCAACACTCACGCGCCGAAATCGACAACACACTCGACCAACTGGCAGCGAAGCTCACCATCGACGTCGGCCGTGAGGTGACGATCATTGAAGGTCTGTGCCTGACGGAATCGTGGTCCGAGTTCAGCAACCTGTTCTTCTCGGTTGTGACGGAACCGTCGTTCGATGTGAACGAAATGAGCACATTGGTACAGGATCAACTCGATGACATCGAGCAGATCCGTCGCGACGATCAGCGCCTGGCCAAAGCCGCGCTGCAATACTACATCTATCAGGACCATCCCTACGGACATCCACCCGAGGGGATGACACAGACGGTCAGGACGCTCTCGGCCCGCGATGCACGTTCGTTTTATCGTGAGCACTATACCAACGGGAACTACACGTTGGGGCTGGCGGGCGATATCTCAGACACGTTAGCCGAACACATCCATGCCGTGCTCGACGCGTCTCTGCGCGATGGTGCACCGACGCCGCCTTCGTTGCCGGAACCTCAGATCAACAAGACGCAGGTGTATCTGATCGAGAAGGAAAACCGTGCCCAGGCGCAATTACGGTTTGGACGTCCGATCGATATCACGCGAGACGATCCTGACTTCATGCCGCTGTTTGTGGTGAATTCGTATCTCGGGCGTCACCGCGAGTCGATGGGGAAACTGTACCAGGAAATTCGCGCGATTCGTGGGTTGTCGTACGGCGCGTATTCATACGCTGAGCATTTCGAACAGGATGGCTGGTCGAATCTGGCGCGTCCCGGCCTGCCGCGTCGCCAGCAGTACTTCTCCGCCTGGGTGTACCCGAAATCGATTAATGCGAACTTTGTCGTTCACATCGTGATGAAGATGCTGAACGATTTGCGGACGGAAGGGATCACGCGGCAGCAACTCGATGCCGCGCGCGAGTTCGAAATTAATCACTTCCCGTTTGAAATTGAGACGCCGCGACGGCTGCTGGGCATGCGCATGGATGAACTTGCCTACGACACACCGGCGTTTATCGACTCATTCACAACCCGTGCGGCTGCGGTGACAGTCGACGACGCGAATCGTGCGATTGAACGTGCCATCGATCCTCAGGCCATGGTGATCGTGGCGGTGGTATCCGATGGTGAGCAGTTCGCCAAGACCCTCTTGGGCGATCAGGTCATGTTCGAGTATCCATCGGGTGTCGATCCGAGCGGTTTGAAGCTACGCGATCAACCGTATCTCAACTACACCCTGCCGATCGAAGCGGGGAACATCAGAGTCGTGAAAGCGGAGGAGATGTTTCAGTAGGGCCGGTGATTCATCTGGCCGATGGATTTACGATGCATACGTGAGGGGTGACCCGGTGGATCACCCTGCGTGTGGGCGTGTTGAAAAAGCGGTGTATTGATGCCGGACCACATGATGTAACTGAAACAGAGAATCGTAACATCGCGTAGGTCCGGCTCTTAGCCGGACCGGCGCGGCTCAGAGCCGCACCTACGCGATGTACATACGGGTCGTCCGTATGGCCCAATGGTGACGCGACAGGGCGACCCACCGGGTCGCCCCAACGATTATCGACAATCCTCCTGAATCATCTCAATGATCGCATGGTTGGCCTTCGGGAAAGCGTAGCGCTGCAATTCGCTTGGTTTGACCCACCGCCACCGTTGACAGCCGATTGTCTTCGGCGTCCCAGAGCGATAGCGGCATTCGAAGACATGCAGGCGGACGGTGTAGTGACTGTAGGCGTGGCGTACGATCAGGCGGCGTTCACCGACATTGACGGTGATTCCCAATTCCTCTCTGATTTCGCGTCGGCACGTTTCTGCTAAACGCTCGTTGCCATCGCGCTTGCCGCCGGGAAATTCCCAGAGGTTCGGTAACAAACCCGTTTCCGGACGTTGCGCGATGAGAATGCGTCCATCACGTCGACGAACAATACCGCAGGCAACCGCGACAGTCTTACGCTGATCGGGCGGTTTCGGCAACCCGTATTCGGCGGTTTTCCCCGATGTACCGGCCCGGCAAATCTCCTGCATGGGGCACAACCCACACTTGGGATTGCGCGGCGAGCAGATCAGTGCACCCAGTTCGATTAAACTGTCGGTCCATATCGACCCTTTGCCCACCGTCATCGCCTGCTCGAGCGCTTTGTAGGTGGCGCGACGAACGGCGGACGATCGCACGTCGCCTGTAATGCCAAAGATCCGTGCCGCGACACGTGCCACGTTGGCGTCGATTGCCGGAACGCGAGCACCGAAACTGAAATTGGCGATCGCCGCTGCCACGTAGTCGCCGACACCGGGAAGGGCGCGAATGTCATCGTACGTCGACGGGAAGACGCCCTTATGTTGCGACATGAGTGTGCGTGCGGCCTGATGCAGAAAGCGCGCGCGGTGGTAGTAGCCGAGTCCCTCCCACTCTTTCATCACTGAATCGATGCGCGCGCGCGCGAGTGATTGTAGCGTTGGGAATCGCTTCAGGAAGCGCGGATACCGTTTCGCTGCGACGACACCGGTGGTTTGGACGAGCATGATCTCACTGATCCAGATCTCGTACGGATCGGTTTTCCCACGCCACGGGAGCGGACGCGCGTTTTGGGCAAACCATCGGCTCAGTCGCCGGTAGAGATCGCGTGGTTCGTGTGTGATCGTAGTGCGTTTGGGCATAAGTGACTAACGGGACAGAAACCAGATGGCGGCAATGGCGAGGATCCAGCCGACGACTCGTGACGGTGTCAACTCCTCCCCCATGAACACCACACCGGTAACCGCCATGATCGCCAGGGCGCCCATAAGCACGATCGGCCCGGCGCCGGAGAGCGGACCGTGCAGGCGGTACATCGTGAAGTTGAGAACAGTTCCCAGACCGACACTGACACCGCCGAGGATCGCGAATGTCAATCCCTGCCGGGTGATCCCCTGGCCCCAGAGCGGTTGACGGATGGCGAGCAGATAGATGCCCATCCCAATCAACGCCACCCCCTCGAGCCAGAATCCGCCGACCGCGTCGGGGATTCGGCCCGAGGCCAGCTTGGTGAATACGTGGTAGAGGCCGAACAGGACGGCCACCAGTAGCGCAACGATCACCCAGCGATCTGTCATGCTTCTCCCCTCAGTGAGCCGGTGTCGTAACCAGACCAATGTCAGTATGTTTCAATTTGCCGTGACACGCCACGGCAAATCTCGCTACCATGCCAGCGCACAGACAGGAGGGTACACCAATGGCTGAACATACAGCAGAGCTGCTCGCAACGAAGAACGATAAGCGGATCGTGTTTCTGGTCATGGATGGGCTGGGCGATCTGCCCTTTGGACGCAGAAAGCGAACCCCTCTCGAAGCGGCCAAAACGCCGAATATCGACACGCTTCTCCCCCACTCGACAACCGGACTGTTTGATCCGGTTGAGCCGGGGATAACCCCCGGCGCGGGACCGGGGCATCTGGGATTGTTTGGTTATGATCCGCGCCATCACATTATCGGGCGCGGCGTGCTGGAGGCATTAGGCATCGATTTTCCGCTCGAAGATACCGACGTCGCCGCGCGGTTCAACTTCTGTACGCTCGATAAGGACCGTAAAATCACCGACCGCCGTGCGGGACGGATCAAAGACGATGTCAACCGTCGGCTGGTTGACATGCTCAATGACAAGGTCAAAATCAACGGTCCGGCTGAAGTCATCGTGCGCAGTGTGTCGGAACATCGCGGTATGGTGGTGCTGCGTGGGGAGAATCTCGGCGGCAGTGTGGCCGACACCGATCCGCAAACAGTCGGTGTGGAACCGTTGCACGCCAAGGCGCGGGATGATCAATCGCAATTGACCGCCAAGATGCTCGATAAGTTTGTTTCCGAGGCCGAACGCATTCTCAAAGACGAAGACAAGGCCAATGGGCTACTTCTGCGCGGGATCGACAAGAAGCCGCCGATCCCCAGGATCAATGATCGCTTTGCGCTGAATGCGTGTGCCGTCGCGACCTATCCGATGTATCGCGGAATTGCCCGACTGGTCGGAATGACCGTACTCGATCCGCCCAAGGATGTGAAAGACACGATGACAGTCGCCGGCCAGGTGTCGTCGGAATACGACTACATTTTCGTGCATATTAAGTACACCGACAAGGCGGGTGAAGATGGCGACTATGATCGGAAGGTGTCGGTAATCCAAGACGTTGACAAGCATCTGCCGGCTCTTCTGAAAGGCAAGCCCGACGTCTTAGTGATTACCGGAGATCATTCAACACCGGCGGCGTTGAAGTCGCACTCGTGGCATCCGGTTCCGGCGCTGCTCTACGCACCGGAGACAGTCCGTCCGGATGGTTCAAAATCATTTGGCGAACGCGCCTGCCAGGTTGGCGGTATGGGACGGTTGCCGATGCGTCATTTGTTGCCGATTGCCTGTGCGCACGCGTTGAAGCTGGCGAAGTTTGGGGCGTAGGAGATTCTAATCAGATGAGCGATCCCGTTCTTGTCGTTGATCGAATCACGAAGCGGTTCGGCCATCTGACCGCCGTCAACGAGCTATCGCTGTCTGTCCCCCGCGGATCCGTCTACGGCATGATCGGCCCGAATGGCGCCGGCAAGACGACCACGATCCGCATGATCCTGGACATTATCGGGCCGGACTCCGGGACGGTCACACTAAACGTTGCCACCGGTGGCGATCGATCCGACCGGATCGGCTACATGCCCGAAGAGCGCGGCCTGTACCGCAAGATGACGGTCGAACAGAACCTCTTGTTCTTTGCTTCGCTTAAATCTGTTCCCAACGCGGAGGCCCACCCGCGCATTGACCGTTGGCTGAAACGTCTCGATCTCAGCGACTGGAAGAAGCGCCCGGTCGAAGAACTGTCGAAAGGGATGCAGCAGAAGGTGCAATTCCTGACCACGATTCTGCACGAGCCGGAATTGCTGGTATTGGATGAGTTGTTCTCCGGCCTCGATCCGGTCAATACCGAGATCATGAAGGACCTCCTGCTGGAAATGCGGTTGCACGGCACGACCGTCCTGTTCTCCACGCATGTAATGGAACAAGCCGAGAAAGTCTGCGATGCGATCTGCATGATCGATCACGGAAACAAAGTGCTCGACGCGACTCTCGATGATATTCGCAGTGAGTTCGGACGCAATGCCCTTCTCGTCGAGGGTGACTTACCGGCCGCATCGTTGAAAACGTTGCCTGGAGTGGAATCAGTGCGCTCTGATCGGAGGCGATTCGAGTTGACCCTGGGCTCAACGGCTGACGTGCACGAGTTGATGTCGACGATTGTCGGTCTCGGGTATGTGGAACGGATGGAACGGCAGCGTCCGAGTCTGCACCACATCTTTCTTGAAGTCGCCGGATACAAAGGCGACACGCTCGCCCAGGCTGAAGCGGGAGATGATACGTGAGTAAGCTCTGGGTGATCATCAAGCGCGAGGTGCGCATCAGCGTGTGGACACGTTCGTTCCTGATCGGCGTCTTCACCCTGCCGATTCTGCTGATCGGCATGATGTTCCTGCCGCGCATCATCAAATCGTCATCGGAAACCGAGGTCAGCCACATCGCCATCGCTGAAGTGAACGATGATCGCCTGCGCAGTATCGACAATTTGTTGAGCAGTGATACGACCTCGACTGTCACTGCGCGCTGGGATGTCGAGTATCGTTCGGTGGCGCGCCCATCGCTGGATTCGGTTATTGTACAGTGGTCGGAGTCGGCGTTGGCGGGAGATCTCGACGCGTTCATCATTGTCGATACCACGATGTGGACAGCAAACGAAGTGACCTTCTATGCCGAGAATATCACGCGTCCGCGGTTTTTCCGCGCACTGAAGAGTGAGTTTACCGCGGCGGT
This sequence comes from Candidatus Zixiibacteriota bacterium, assembly GCA_014729565.1. GTDB lineage: Bacteria > Zixibacteria > MSB-5A5 > WJJR01 > WJJR01 > WJJR01. The sequence continues at coordinate 9,780 of WJJR01000246.1, forward strand.
GGTGGCGGTGCGATTGGCAGGGTATGGAGTGCTGGCCGATAGTGCGCAACAGTTGCTCGCCGATATCGAAATGACGCCACAACGAATCGGTGATGAGGGTACCGAAGCAACCGACTTTGTCTCCGATTTTCTGGCAACCATTGCATTTGTCGTGCTGCTGCTGATGACTGTTTTGGCATTCGGTTTTCAAGTGATGCGCAACGTGATCGAGGAAAAGTCATCGCGCATTGTTGAGGTGCTGCTCTCATCGGTGAGTCCGTTTCAACTGATGATGGGGAAAGTGGTCGGTCAGGGAATCGCGGCGATTATTCAACTGGTAGCGTGGATTGTTGTCGGCGGACTGTTTATGGGCGTCGGTGTCATATCGGCCACCGCCGGCAGTCTGACCGGAATCCTCCGGTCCGACTTCGTACTCTGGTTCGGTGTGTTCTTCGTTCTGGGATACTTCTTCTTCTCGGCGTGGTTGTCGTGGGTGGGGGCGGTGGTCACGTCCGAGCAGGAGGCACAACCGTTCATGACTCCGGCGATCATGCTGATGTCGGCGTCGTTTCTCGTCTCGGTGATCTCCCTCGAGAACCCGGACTCCGTGTGGGCTCAGGTCCTGTCGTTTATCCCGCCGATGTCGCCAGCCCTGATGATCATGCGATTGAGTTTTTCATCCGTCCCCGCATGGCAACCGCTGTTGTCAGCGATCATCCTCGGATTGGCGGGCGTCGGCATGACGTGGGTATCGGCCCGCATATTCCGTGTGGGCATTTTGCTGATGGGGAAACGGTTGACTGTACCGGAGATTTATCGGTGGTTGCGACACGGATAGCGACAGATGCGCACGTGTTCGGAGAATTACGATGAGGCGAACCGTATTGTTCATTCTGGCGATGATCATATTACTGCCGGGATTACTGAGTGGTGCAACAACCATTGATAATCAGGACAACCTGCAACAAGCAATTGACAACGCGCAATCCGGCGATACTCTTCTCCTCGCTCCGGGAACCTACACCGCTGACCCGGTCGAATTCATGGACTCGTTGTGCGGCAACTGCGCCGAACACCAGACACCGCATTGGGCATCGTACGGTTTCCAAATCAAAGGCAAATCGCTGTGGATAATCGGTTCGGGCGATGAGACGATTCTCGAAACACGCGCGGGATACGGCGTGTTTGTCGACAATTGCCCCGACGCCGTAATCATGAATCTGACGATTACCGGCGGGATACGGGACACCTCGGGGATGGCAACCGATGCCGGTGTGGTCGCGCGCAACTCACGGGTGACCGTACAGAACTGTTGGATTCGCGACAATACCGACTATCCCGATTCGATCATTGTCGGCATCGGCGGTGTGATGGGCCGCGAGGGCGCCGAACTGTTTATCCTCAACAATCGCATGACCAACAACACCTGGGATGGTGTTGCGTTGTATCGCGGTGCGACAGCGTATATCGCCGACAATGTCATCCACGAAGGACGCGGCGCCGGGATTGGGATTACCTGGGATGCGACCGCGACGGTTGTGCGCAATCAGATTTCGAACTACTGGAAGGGAATCGGATCGTTTGGCGCGACGCGCGTTGTCTGTCACAACAACATCGTCTACCACTGTCTTGGTTGGGGGATCATCGCGACGGGGACGTCGTACATGGACTGCGCCAATAATCTAATCTACCGCAATGGGAATTGCGGGTTTGGCCTGTGGGGCAAGGAGACCGAAGGCCGCATGACCAACAATGTGATCATGCTCAACGGGTGGCGCGACGAATGGGTGTGCCCGCAGGTCGGCGTGTGGAACTACGGCCATCCACTGCAATTCCCCATGTCGTACAATCTGCTCTCCGGCAACGTCGCCGGAGACTGGCGCGACATGCCCGACTACACCGATGAGTTCGGCAATGTTGCAGTCGATCCGATGTGGGATACGCTGACCTTCGCACCTCTCCCCGATTCGCCACTGATCAACAGCGGCAATCCGGAGTTTACTGATCCGGATGGATCGCCGTCAGATATCGGCATTTACGGCGGACCGAATGCGTTTCGAGAGCCGATTGAAGTGCGTCGTGATCCGCCCCAGAACCCGCCCAAAAAGAGGAAGTAGGATACCGCTTTCATCTGTTGGCTGTGTGAGGGGCAGGGGTGCCCCACCTGTTTGACGCGACCATGGAGACCTTCCCAACGGATCTCACAGCAGAGCTGTGAGGTACCGTTAGTGTCTTCAGGCGTGGGGGTGTGCCCTCTTTGGGTTCGTTGTTTGCCCCCTGTGCCGGCCATTCTGCTCTTCGATTTGAATTGACTGTAACTCGCAAGTCCGTATCGTGGTTTGATCATCCCGACTTGGACTGAACTCAACTCATAGGAGGAGCGACATGACAGGGACGAAAACCAATCCCAATCGAATGGCGAAGGTTCTGATTATCGGAGTGCTACTGGCGCTGGCGGGATGCGGTACACAGGTGCCATCAGGACATCACGCCGTCAAGTACCTTAAATTCAGCGGCGGTACCGAGATGGGGAAAATCTACCCAGAAGGATTCCAGTGGCACCTCGTGTGGAATTCGATGTATATCTACCGTACACGCACATCCGAAGCCAAGGAAAACCTGACGGTGCTCTCGTCCGATGGCGCCACGATCCAATTGGAAATCTCACTGCTGTACCGGCCGATGATTCAAGAACTGGATTCGCTGCAGATCACGGTCGGACCGGCGTACTACAACGTGGTGATTGCGCCAACATTGCGCGGCGAAGCGAGACGTATCGCGGGACAATTCACGCCCGAGGAAATCTACTCGACGAAACGAGACGAACTGGCCGACACATTGCTGAATGCGTTGCGGACGCAATTGGAACCGAAATTCATCGAGATTCAAAATGTGATCTTCCGCAACGTGAAGCTGCCCCAGCGCATCTCCGACGCGATCAACGAGAAACTCGCCGCCGAGCAGGAAGCGCAGCGCATGAAATTCATTCTGCAACGGGAGGAACAGGAGGCCGAACGAAAACGGATTGAGGCGCAGGGTATCGCTGATTTCCAGAAAATCGTTTCGACCGGCCTTAACCCTTTGCTGCTGCAGTGGAAGGGCATCGAGGCGACCGAGAAGCTGACGCAGTCGCAAAACACCAAGGTCATTGTAATTGGGAATTCGAAGGATGGCTTGCCGCTGATCTTGGGCGGGCAGAACTAGCATTTGTTCGGCGCGGCGGTGTATGAAATAGCCGCAGGGCGGGTGGGCGGACTGGTGCGGTGTCCAGCGTGATTCGAAACACAGAAACGCCACGGTGTTCCCAATCGTTGATACCGCCCACCCGCCGAACCCGTACGCACATTGTCGCGCGTAACGGCGGATGCGCGGTCGCTTCTCATTCGGCTATCCCTGACGCTTGACC
>WJJR01000247.1 GCA_014729565.1 Candidatus Zixiibacteriota bacterium
ATGTGAACCTGCCGTCGATGTCCGGCCTCGAATTACTCCGTCTCATCAAAGACGAGAATCCCAGCGTGCCGGTCATTATTGTTTCGGGCTACGTGTCGACCGGCAATGCCATCGACGCAATGAAAGAAGGCGCGTTCGATTACCTGACGAAACCGTTTCGTCTGCAAAAACTCGAACGCACCATCGCACGCGCGGTCGGACAACTGCCGGAGCAGATGGTTATGGCCGACGATGACGTTCCGCTGACCGATGACCAAATCATCGGCAAGTCGCCCGAAATCGTCGAAGTGGCCAAAGTGATCGGCCAGGTCGCCCAAACCGATGCGCCGGTGTTGGTGATCGGGGAGACCGGTACGGGCAAGGAACTCGTTGCCCGCGTCGTTCACCGCAATTCCAATCGCCGCGACAAACCGTTTGTGACTATCAATTGTGCGTCGACATCGGAAGACGCTCTCGAAGCCGAACTCTTCGGCCATGGTCCCGGCGGCGCCGGCAGCGGACAGGGCGCCCGTGTCGGGCGATTCGAACAAGCCAATGGCGGTACGGTTTTCTTAGACGAGGTGTCCGATCTCTCCATTCATGCCCAGAGCAAGTTGCTCGGCATTCTCCAGGAAGGGATGTTCCAGCGGCTGAATGATGATCAACCGGTCAATGTTGATGTCCGCATCGTGGCGGCAACCAACCGGAGCCTTGTTGATCTAATGAAAGAGGGCCAGTTCCGGGTCGACCTGTTCTACCGCTTGAAAGTCATCTCGTTGTTCTTGCCGCCGTTACGGGAACGCCGGTCCGACATCGAGCTACTGGCCGATTTTTACATCAAGAAGTACTCGCGCAAAACCGGCCGTGCGGTCAAGCAGTTGTCACCGAGCGCATTGGAGCGGCTGACCAAGCATCATTGGCCGGGCAACATCCGCGAACTGGAAAATGCCATCCATACGGCGGTCGTCTTGTCCAAAGAGACCGATCTGCTGCCGGAAGACTTCCCGATGGTCGGTGGCACCGCACCGTCGCTCAACACCGATCTCGACAACATGCGCGACAATTACCGCAGCCTCTTTAAGAATGTGATCGATTCGGTCTTCGATAAAATGCTGACCAATTCGGAAGGGCGAATTCATAACATACTGACAGATGCTCTTGAACAATCGCTAGTTGAAGCAGCACTTGAAGCTACGGACAGCAATCAGGTCCGCGCGGCGCAACTATTGGGCATCTCCCGCAACACCTTGCGGGAGCGGATGCGCCGATTCGACCTGTCGTCGGTGGCGGCCATTGATGAATCGATACGAATTCACGCCTGATTGGGCTCCGGCGGTCCGAATCCGGACAGAACCAGAATTGAACAGCCCGTGAGTTATAAGGCGAACAAGCGCTATTGGAGGTCCATCAAATCGTTGCCAATCAAGGGCTCAATCCGGTTGGGGCATTAAAAAATGCCTAAATCAAAGTATCGCGCACGCCGATGCAATTATCAGGCAGTGGCGGCTGTCGAAGGCGGTCTCGGGGTGAGCACGCTTTCAACCGCAATGTAACATGAGCGATGTGGTGTGTGGGATTCACGCACCGACATCATCAATACGGAGCGCATCACATGTTTCCATTCAAACGCCGCGCGAAAACGGTAGCCGCACTGGATATCGGTGCCAGTTCAGTCAAGTATGTCCGTTTGGACCGCAAGGCCGACGGGTATGCACTGGCCGCCGCCGGTATCCGTGAAGTCCCGATCGAGTCGATTGTGTCCAAAGAAATCAAGGACCGCGATTCGGTCATCTTCAGCGTGCAGGGTTTGCTCGATCAGTGTGATCCCCGCACCACCGACGTGGTCGTGTCCGTTGCGGGCCACGGTGTCATCACCGACAAGTTCGAAATCGACAAGAAGAGCGGCGCCGAAGCCGAACAGGCGATCCTGTTCGAAGCCGAACAGCGCAGCCCGTTCGACGTCGATGATGTGTCGATGGACTACCACGTGATTCACACCGATGACGACGCGCGCAAGATGGAAGTCCTGCTGGTCGCTGCGCGACGGGAGTACGTGCTCGAGTACCTCAATCTGCTGGAGGATTCCGGACTGCACACGCCGCTCATTGATACGGATGCATTTGCCGTTTTGAACTCGTACGAAATCAACTACGACATCGATCCGGAGCGTGTCACCGCACTGGTGAACATCGGCTTCGACACGACCAACGTGGTCTTCCTGAAAGACGGTCGTTTCCATTCGACACGCGACGTCTCCGCAGGCGGCCGTGTGATTTACGAAGTCATCCAGCGCGAATTCCGCCTGAACCAGGAAATGACGATGAAGGTGATTCGCGGCGAGCTGGAAGCGTCGGTCGATCAGGACATGCTGAAAGCCACGATCATGTCGGCGGCCGACGAATTGCTGACCGGGCTCGAGCTGGCGTTCTCATACTTCCGCACGCTCGCCAAGACCGACTCGGTCGACTGGATCGTGCTGTCGGGCGGCGGGGCGCTGATCCCGTATCTGCCCGAATGCGTGCAAACAAAGCTCAACGTTCCGATCGAAATTGCGAATCCATTGCGCAACATCGAGTATGATCCCGAATTGTTCGGAGATCTTCAACCGGAGAAGATCGCACCGCTACTTGCCGTTGGCGTAGGGTTGGCGGCGCGCGAGGTGTAGCATGCCCATGATTCAGATCAATCTATTGCCGAGTGAGTATCGGCGCCGGAGCAGCAACCTGGCCGTGTCCAGGTCGATGCTGTTCAGCGTGGCCGCGGTGGTGGGACTGGTGGTCGTCCTGGGCGGCATCAGTTACTACCAGAGCCTTCGCCTCGCCGGTGTCAAGCAGGACATTGCCAAGGTCGAAGCGAAGACCGAGCAGATGCGCGAAGACATTCAGTTGGTCGACCGGCTGGTCGACGTCAAAACGCGCATCCTGCGACGGATGTCGGCCATTGAAAAGCTCGACCGTGATCGGGCCGCCTGGGTCCAGAACATGGAAGATCTGGCGACGGTCATTCCGGAATTCCTCTGGATTTCCGAGTTCCGCCAGGGCGAGCAGAAATCGGCGCTGAACACGCGCAAACAGGACAAGAACGCCACCGCCGATTCGCTGGCAAACCTGAACAACAAGCTGACCCTGTCGGGATTCAGCTATACGGTTAGCAGCCTGGCCAACTTCATTCTGAATCTGCAGGATTCGCCGCGATTCAGCGATGTTCGGTTGAACTACGCGAAGATGACCGACGTCAACGAACGCAAGGTTTATGACTTCCAGGTCGCTTGCCAGTTGGAGCCGATCACCGAGGACGCCGGCGGATTTCTGGATGAACCGGCAACCAGTGAGGAAATCGGCGCCGAGGATATACATGATGACGACGATATGTATGGCGCGGTCATGGATGAGGAGCAATAGGACACGTCTCAATGTGATTGCGTCTCTGACGTCTTAGAACAGGTGGAGCGACATGCCCGATATTAGAGATCCCAGAGTACAGAAGTGGTTCCTCATGCTGATTGGAGCCGTCGTGGTTGTGTACATCTGGCACGCGAAGGTGTACCAGCCCAAGCAGGAACAACTCGACCTGAGCTACATGAAGTACGAGACGTTGCAGACACAGCTCAAGTCGGTGGAGATGAAATTCCAATCGCTCCCGTCGCTCAAACGCGAATACGAGGACCTCACCGATCGCTACATGCTGGTGGCTCAGTTGCTCCCGGAAGAGGATCAGCTTGCGCCGCTGTTGAGCAAGATCCACGCCGCCGCGCTGGAAACGTCGACACGATTGGGCGACATCGAGCCCCTGCCGCCGGCGGCACAAGGGTTCTACGATCGGAACGATTTTCGTGTCACCGTCTATTCGACCTATCACGATCTGGGCGACTTTTTGGCCCGGGTGGCGAACCTGCCGTTCATCGTGAACGTGGACGACGTGCAGATGCTGACAGTGGCGCAGTTCAATTCACCGAACAACGAGTTCGAAGAGTTTACGTTGATGGGGCAGTTTACCATCTCGACATACAAAGTCAAAGACTCTGAGCGATTGATGCTGGCGGACCTCTAATCTGACGCGAGACCGAGGAAGGCATATGATGTCAGGACGATACAGTCGGTTGATCGGGGTGGCCATTCTGGCCGCGGCACTGTGTATTCCCGCCAGTGCCCTGGCTGCGACCGGTGTGAACAACCTGGTCCTCTCACCGAATGGTGAATTCACCGAACTCACCGTTGTTGGTGGCGGCAATACACTCTGCAACCACTTCACAGAACCGGCCAGGAATGGTACGCCGTTCCGAATCGTGCTGGACTTCTGCGATGCGTCGCACCAGCTCGGACAGATGCACTTTGCCAATCTGCCGGCCAGTCGCATCGAACGGATTCGTACCAGCCAATTCGAGACCTCGCCGAAGATGATCGTGCGCGTGGTCCTCGATATGGCCGACGAAGCGACCTACAGCGTCGTTCGCGATGGGACATCGTTGACGGTGCGGGTGGTCGACCCGGGGCGTGCCACGTTTGCCGTGTGGAACGCGAACGACAACACGGCCAGGGCCCAAAAGCCGGTCATGGCGTCGACCGAGTCGCAACACAACGTTCGACCGGAAAAGGTGACGACCGAGGCCACATCCGACGTCGTCCAACCGCAGTCGGACAATCAGACGGATCAAGCAGTTGTTGCCACGAAACCGGAATCCCCATCGGCCGGCAAGATGGCGCTGGAGTCGCCGCAGCCGACCGGCGACGCCGAGCCGACGGCTGTTCCCGAACGGTCACGTGTCGAAGCGTTCATTCCTCCGGAAACACCGTTGGTCTTTGCGCCGGACGTGCTGGAGAATCCAGACAAACTCAACGCGACGTCGAAGCCGGTGGAAGACACTGACGAGATCGTGGTGAGCAAAGAATCGATGCAGCCATTGGGCCCCGAGGTCGAGGAGCACGTGTCGGCCGGCGAGCGAGCCGAACGTGCTGCGTCCGAGGCTCAGTGGGCGACCACCCGAGAGCCGGAACCGGCCGTGACGGCCCCGTCCGATGAGTCACCGGTGTTTGCCAATGACGAATCGCAGCAGTTCGCGGCCACAACGCCGAACGACATGTCGGGAATCAACGAAGAGGAGACACTCCTCGAACGCTTGAAACAGAAATTCTTCGGTGAGCAGACCGCACCGCGGCCGTACACAACGGTCGGTGAGGGGGCACTGCCCGATGAGGTGCAGGGTCCGCCCGCACCGGATTCGAAGATCAGCCGCGAGGAGTTGCTGGCGCGCATCCGTGAAGCGCAAAAGCGTGTCGCCAGCGGCGAGTATCGTCGCGGTGGCGAAGGCGCCGGTGGTATCCCAACGCGTCAGATTTTGTACTATGATGACATGGGTCGCCGTGACCCGTTCGATCCGCTCGTCACCGGTCAGCGATCCGGCTTCGTCACCAATGAGTTGCCCAATGTCGAAACACTGCGGCTGGTCGGTATCCTGCGCGACGATCATGAAGCCCTGGCGCTGCTGGAAAACCTCGAAGGCTACGGCTACATTCTGCGTGTCGGCGATCCGGTCAAGAACGGTTCGTTGATCGCGATCCAGAATCGCCGCGCGTTGTTCCGGATCGATGATTACGGTTGGACACACACGGTCGCATTGCAATTGACATCACGCGGCACCGACCCGTCGAAATCGCTCGGCGCGGTGCCTCAGGAATACCCGACGTACGAGAGCGAGACTGAGGGTAATGAGAATAACGGCAAATCCACAGGTAATCAGGGGAGTGAGGGCGAATGATGCTGAAAGGAACGAACCAATGGATGCTCACCGTGAGACGAGTCGTACTGATCGCGAGTATGGTCGCACTCGTCGTCGCGGCAGCACAGCCGGCGGGCGCGGAACCCATCGAGAGCATCAATTTCCAGAATGCTGACGTCCGGTCCGTGCTCAACTTCCTGGCTGAGTACGGTGGTGTCAACATCGTTGCCGCCCCCGCTGTCCAGGGACAGGTGACACTCAATCTCAAGAACGTCGATTGGCGTCAGGCCCTGTCCATTCTGGCGAAGACATACAGCCTGAAGGTGGTCGAAGAAGAAGGCTATTTCCGCGTCATGTTGCTGGCCGACTACCTTAAGGAAGTCCAGGAACTCGAACGATTCGAGGCCGATAAGCGGCAACTGGTCGATCTTCGGACCCAGTTGATCGAGATCAAGTACGCCAACGCCAAAGATCTCGTTAAACCGGTCAAGAGCCTGCTCACGTCGCGGGGCAAGGTCGACGTTGATAATCGGACCAACACCCTTCTCATCACCGATGAGCCGGGTACGGTTGGACGGATCAGCGAATATGTTGCCGAGCTGGACAAAGAGACGCGCCAAATCAAAATCTCTGCGCGGTTGCTGGAAGTGTCGAGCGAGTATCTTGAAGAGATCGGGATCGACTGGTCGGTCGTGACCTCCGGTACCGACTCGCGCAATCGCATCTATACGAACGAAGCAACGACCGATCACGGCAACCGTGTCACTGACCCGTCATCGATCTACAAGTTCAGTACGCTGCAGAAAGATTGGCGACTCGACGCGACATTGCAGGCCATTGTCAATTCCGGTAACGGTAAGATTCTGGCGCAACCGGAAGTCACAACGGTGGAGAACAAAGAGGCCCGCATCCAGATGGGGCAGAAGGTGCCGATTAAGCAGTTCTCCGCATCGGGTGACGTGGTCATCTCGTTTGAAGAAGTGGGCACGATTCTGCGCGTCACACCGCACATCACCTCATCCGACCGCATTCTGCTCCATCTGCAACCCGAGCGCTCGTCGTTTTCGTTTGAAGCGGCCGGTGTGGTGATCAACACGAATAATGCGAACACGAACGTGGTCGTCGCTGACGGTCAGACGGCCGTTATCGGCGGATTGACCACGGAAGACGAAATCATCACCCGCGTCGGTGTGCCGGTTCTGATGGACATCCCGGTGTTGGGACGTCTGTTCAGCTACGACAAGAAGGATGTCCGCACGCGCGACTTGGTTGTTTTCGTCACGCCGGAAATCGTCGACAACGCCCTCATGGGCGCCGTCGAACCGGAAGAACTCCCCACGCAGCCATAAACAACCGTCACTCCTGACGTGCTGTTGTACCAATAGCCCCGGGCCTCAGGCCCGGGGCGTTTTTGCTGTGGCTGAAGTGTTCCTGTCAATAGTCACAATCGCTTGAAGCGAGTCAACAATTCACTGCGAGGTCCTCTTGTGAATTCTGTCGCAGATGGTATATTCTGGTACGTTGGTTTGTCTTCCAACTTTGCGCTCCGGACAAATCGGAGCATTTTGACCTTGAATGGGACAGCAAGAGTGGAGGTGGTATGTCGGATCAGGGGACCACGGTCTTGGGGAGGTCATTGGTATATGCGCACACTCGTGTTGTAAGATGTGTGCTGGCAATGGCTATCGTTTGTCTCTTGGTGTGTTCAGCACTTGCGGCACCAGACAATGAAGCAGCACCCAACGCGACTGCGACACGATCAACTGATTTGACAACATACCATGATGCCAATACCCTGCGGATGTTCCTCACCAACACCGGTTCATTCGCCCACGATCAAGCGGGAATGTTTGGTCGATCGGATGGATTGTATTTCACCAAGCACCTGGATAGGACCGTCGTGTACGCCGCCGGTTTGTGGATCGGGGCAGTCGTCGATGGGCAGCCTCGCGTAACGGTGGCGGAGTACAGCGACGAATACGTTCCGGGGCCAATGTTGGGTGGGACGTTTCAGCCCGATCGACCGGAGTACCGAGTTTATAAGATCTCTGCCGGAGATACGCCGGCATCCAATCCGGACTATGCCGATTGGCCGTTTGACCAGGGCGCACCTGCGCTCAAGGACCATGCCGGTGATGATTCGCTCGATGCCAACGGCGAACGCATACCGCTGCTCAAGGGGAGTCAGGCGTTATG
>WJJR01000248.1 GCA_014729565.1 Candidatus Zixiibacteriota bacterium
ATGTAAAAGGGAGTCGTGTAAAATGGCGCAGGGATGGACGCAACCGTCTGTCCACTCCGCTCCATGCTCTCGCGCATGTAATACTGATTTTGCTTCCATTCGAAAGCCACGACACCTCCGGCTGCCTGTTCCTCGATGGTGAGGGCATCGGTCACCGGATTGAGAAACACCCAGTTGGAGGTCTCGCGCAGTCCGGTTGCCGGGGAATACCACATCATGTCGGGATCCCGGCTGGCGCGCATCACCATCAACGGGAGCATGTACCCGCCCATGATCCGGGGTTGATACAGCGGCTCCTCATCAGGGGTACCGCCCAGTGGCCCGACCGTATGAGCGGTGATGTGGGCTTTGAGTTCATCCAGACCTGTGGGAGTCTCGATGACGTCACGAATGCGACCAACATTGGTCAGCATGGGCAGTGTGAGCAATACGAGAACGACCCACAGGAGCGGCTGCCGCATACTCTTGGTGTGCCAAAGATCGTGCCGTGAGATCACGATGGCGCCCAGGACGATGATGGGGATCAATGCCGGAGCGAACATACGCGCCCCACGCGGCCACACGATCAGGCTGAATGCCAGGCAAATCACCGCCGGCGGCAGCCAGTACGGTGCGTATCGGCGCCACGCGGAGAGATCCCGCTTAACGAGCATGATCACGCCGACGAGCGTTCCCAACACGATTCCCAAACCACCCAAGTACCAAAGGTGAATGAGCACATTCTCTGACATTCCCGGACGAACCACCCCAACGTGGCCCGGCAGTGCAAACAACATCGAATAGACCATGCCGCCATACGGGCGAAAGAGAAGCGCGGTGATTGCCATAACGACCGGAAGCCCAACAAGGATCAGTACCGCACGAGGAACCACCCGGCGCAGTAACGGGCGCAACCGCCCGTCAGCTCCGGCAAGTTCACCGGTTGGCTGCGGAGGATCGATCATTAGGAGCAATACGACCGACACGGCCACAAACGGTAACCACTTGAAATCGGTGATCACGATGAGACCGCCGACAATTCCGATGATGGCCGCAAGAGCCCGGTGCACAAATCGGGATGGGTCCGGCAACCGTCGCCAATAGACATACAGCGTCACCAGTATAAGCCACAACCCCATCGCCTGAATCGTGGGATTGACCATCGTCACATACTTCACCACATAGGGCAAACTCAGGAGTGCGCCGGCTTTGAACGCATACGCTGTCCACTCTCGAACTCCGGGAATGGGCAGGAGAAGAATGATAACGAACCACAGCAGGTTCCAATACACCACCCCTGTGTTCCCCTGCCAGTCGGACAGGAGCGTCACGGGATAGGCGTAGCCGATCTTGCGCGTCGCATACGAGATGGCCCCCAGCCGTCCCCCTTCACTGGCGAAATCGGGGACACCGATATCCCACATCAGATCGGCTTCATCCCAGAAACGAATCGTCTCGATGTCGGAGGTGGCCAACTGCACCGCGCCGTAGATGCCGCACGCGAGCCATATTATCGCGAGCAACGTACGGATAAGCCGTAATCCGTTCACGGCCCCGTCTCCACGGAATCGGCAGCTTTCTCAATTCCGGGAAATGGCCGTCTGTGAATGGTACCGATGTACATGACTTGCCAGATCGACCGTTGATGGGCAAGAATGGTCTCTCGCAGTCGTCCGCTCTCCAGAGTGGTCTCGCACAGATAGTATGGCGTGGTATAGAACGGCGCCGGGAATGAATCCATCACCTGTCCCATCCGGTGCATCGATTCGAGCACGAAGAACGGGTCCATTTCCCACCCCGGTTCTGCTTCACGGGATGATGCCTGTTCAATCACGGTGACGTGGTCGAGGGCTGGATTGGTCACGGCCCAGTTCGCCTCCGGCAACAGCCCATCTTTCGGCGAGAACCAACTGACATCACGGTCCCCGCTGGCACGCACAATCATGACCGGCGCGAAGTACCCTGCCAACAGGGGCGGGTCGTATGTGTAATCGGCGGCTGATGCTCCGTCATCACTCCAGTGTGGCACGTGAGCCAGTACATTCTGCTTCAATGAATCGAGGCCGGTCGGAGTATCGAGAGCGGCCCGAACCTTGGGGACACTAACAAGGAGAGACACTGTCATTATGCCCGTGCCAATCCACGTCAGAATACGATCAGGCCTTTGTGTCATCCGAGATAACACCGTGACAGCTACGATTGCGCCGAATTGAATGAGCAGGACCACAGCCGAGGCATACATGCGTGCGCCGCGGGGCCACAAGGCGAAGGTAAACACGCCGATGATGAGCAATGCGAAGATCCAGGACGGTGCAAATTGCGAGTGCAATCGAAGTCCCGCCCGCCGCTGTACAAGTGTGATAATCGATGTGCCAACGACAAAACCGAAGCCGCCGAGATACCACAGGTGCATCAGGATGTTGTCACAGACTCCCCAGCGGACGACACCGAGACGGTCGGGCATGCGAAACAGCATGGCGGAGACCATGTCACCGTACGGAGGATGTGCGATAGTCACGGTGGCCATGACGATCGGCACCCAAATGAGAATGGCAAACGCGTTGGTGACAACAGACCGTATCGACTCACGCATCCAAGCAGCGTTCATCGCGCCCTTTGGACGATCTTCAAGAGAATACCAGATGAGTGTCAGCACCACCCCAACCGCCACAAACGGCAACCACTTGAAATCGGTCAGAACCAACAGCCCACCCACAACCCCTACTAGCATCGAAAACCACCAATAGCCGGCCGACCGCTGCTGCCGGCATTGTTTCCACCATACCATCAATGTCGCGAGCAACAGCCATAGCGCCATCGACTGCAGTGTAGGGTTGAGCATGGTCACATACTTGATGGTGAATGGCAACGCGAGGATTGCACTGATCTTCAAGAACCACGCTACCCAATAGCGTTTCATCCCGGGGATCGGTATCGCCAGAAGTATTGCGAACCAGAGGATATTGTAGTACTCGAAACCCGCGTCACCGAACCAGTCCTGACACAGCTTCACCGGATAGGCGTAGCCGATCTTGCGCGTGGCATACGAAATTGCACCGATGCGCCCGCCCTCGGTGACAAACTCCGGCACCGCGATGTCCATCACCAAATCGGCTTCATCCCAGAAGCGGATCATTTCACGGTCCGACGTGGCGAGCGTGTAGGCGCCGTAGAGACCGCAACACACCCACACGATAATGATGGCTCGCCAGAGCCAGGTATCTGCGCGTTGTTGGTTGGTATCGTCCACAGTGGCTCGTGCGATGCGCTAGCGACGGATTTCCGATGTCAGCGGCCGTGTCATCAGAGCGTTCAGCGCGATTTTGGCGGGAATCCCCTCGAACAGCATGGCGTGCACCGCCTCGGCAATCGGCATGTCGACGTCGTGCTGACGAGCCATCCGCAGCGCAGCGCGTGTGGCATTCACGCCTTCAGCCACCATCGACATTTCCGCCAGAATGTCCTCGAGTGACCGGCCGCGCCCGATCTGCTCACCGACATGCCGGTTCCGCGAGTGTTGGGACAAGCACGTCGTTACCAGGTCACCGACGCCCGACAGACCGGCGAACGTCTCGGGATTCGCTCCCATCGCCACACCCAGGCGGGTGATTTCCGCCAGACCGCGTGTGAGGAGCGCACCCTTCATGTTGTCCGAACTGTCCAATCCGATCCCGTCGACAATGCCCGCGGCAATCGCCACAATGTTCTTCAGCGCCGCGCCCAGCTCCACACCGACGGGATCATCGCTGGTGTAAACCCGAAACTGCTCGGAGGAAAAGATGTGCTGCGTGCGCTCGGCGGCCGCGTGATCGGTCGATGCGGCAACCACGGCGGTTGGGATACCGCGTGCCACTTCTTCGGCATGCGACGGTCCCAGGAGCGCGACGGCATCGGTACGGTTGAGCGTGGAGTTGATGATCTCCGTCATCCTCTCCCCGGTTTCGATGTCGATTCCCTTGGCCAGCGAGACGATCAGGCACTCAGTGGGCAGGACTCCGGAGAGTGTCACGGCCGTCGGCCTCACAGCCGTGGAAGGTGTGGCGAAAACGACTACGTTCGCATTGTCAATCGCGCCCGGCAGGTTATTCGTAACTTCAATCGACTGCGGTAACTCAATGCCCGGCAATTTGGTAGGCAGTGCACGGGACTGTGAGAGCTGATCTGCTTCTTTAGGGTCGTATTCCCACAAGATGGTATCATGACCACCCTGGGTGAGCAGATTGGCCATTGCCATTCCCCAGCCGCCGGCGCCGAGAATTGCGATCCGAGCTCGGTCAATCACGTCGGACATGACTCGAGGATAGGCACATGGCGGATTCGGAGGCAACGAAAATAGCGGTGGGCATTCATCTGCCCTTCACCGTACTCACTCTGATCGTGTCCCACGGTCCCGAAACCGCGGTTCTTCGCCGCGAAGCAGTCGTTTCACATTACTGCGGTGTGTGAACATCACTAACACGAACAAAAGAAACGTTGCCGCGACAAGGGAGTCACCGATCGGCACGTCTAACACAAACCGTCGAATGATAACCGCAATGGTGACCGTAAGAGCCGCCAGGATCGACCCCAATGAGACGATCCGCGTCGTGAGAAATACCACCAGCCAGACAATCAACGCCAGCCCCACTTCCAACGGCAGCAGAGCCAGAAACACACCGGCGGCGGTGAGGACGCCCTTGCCCCCCTTAAACCGGGCAAAGATCGGAAACAGATGCCCGACAATGGCGGTGGCGCCGAGGATGAGACTCGTTGCGGAGATCGTGAGGGCAACATCGTTCGCGGCTACGGGGCCAAGCCAGAAGACGGGTGCGAAGCCCTTCAGCACATCGACCAATCCAACCACAATCGCCCATTGAAACCCGAGCACCCGCGCGACATTGGCCGCGCCCATGTTGCCGGATCCGTGCTGGCGGACATCCACACCTTTCGCCAGCCGTCCGGTCCAGACAGCCGATGGAATCGAGCCGGCAAGGTAGGCGATACAGATTGAGACGGCGAACATCATTGCGTGAGGCAATGTGTGGGAACGTGACCGGTTGGGCCAGTGGAAAACGCGGGTGAAGATCGCTGTTGGTCAGGTGCACCGCGCGTCGGAGGCGATACCTATTCACTACCGCATAACTGCGCGGGGCACCTGACATCCCGTGCCACAGAGAATGGATGTTCTGAGTCATAGGACCTGACAGACACGCTAACCGTTGCACATGGGGTGCGACTCTCAGGAGCCAGGCGCGCAACTGCGTGAGGAAGACAGAAGCGCCTCAAAATGCGTCGTGTTCATTCCGACAGAGGGTGACTGAGCTACGATTTACCGCACCACAATATTCACCAGCCGCCCTGGCACATGTATCGTCTTGATGACATTCTTGCCTTCCAGATGCGGCGTGACCTTTTCATCC
>WJJR01000249.1 GCA_014729565.1 Candidatus Zixiibacteriota bacterium
AATTGCCGGGACGCCCACGCAAGGTTTCGTGTGCGAGTGCCGCGAACCCCGCGGGCTCCACGTACTGCGGATCAATGCCGGCCGTCGCAGTAGCAGTTATTGTCCAGTGAGGAAGGTGACTTCTGATCGCATCCACCAATGCCGTGTTCTTCACGCCTCCCCCCGACAGCAGCAGCGACCGCACCGGGCTGAATGGTTCAACCCACCGCGTGATCGCTCGCCCAATCTGGCTGGCGGTGATCTCCACGGCGGTGGCAAGCCAGTCAGGAGCGGTGTGAGTGCTCGGCGTTCGTCGAGCGAACCACCTGGTCATCGCAGCCTCACCGAATTCCTCGCGTCCGCAGGTCTTGGGCGGCCTCTTGCGAAAATACGGATGCGCTGTGGCCCGTTTCAGGATCGCGTCAATCGGTTTCCCGCGGCGAGCCGTTTGTCCATCCCGGTCATACGGCCGCCCCAGCGCTCTCTGTGCGACTGAATCTATGAGCATATTCCCTGGACCAATATCAAACGCCAGTATGTCCAGCCTTCTTCGACGACGCCGGACAACCGAAATATTGGCAATGCCGCCAAGATTGAGCACTGCGTGCTCGTCTCCAAAGAGCAAATAATGATAGTACGCCGACAGCGGCGCCCCCATTCCCCCGGCTGCGATATCACTGCTGCGGAAATCGTCCACAGTAATGATACCAGTCGACTGCGCCAACAGCGGGCCGGATCCGAGTTGCCAGGTTGTGTCGCCACGCCAGTGGTTGCCACGACGAGATCTCTGCTTCGGAAAATGCGCAATGGTTTGCCCGTGACAAGCGAGTGCATGGATCGTCTTGCCTTTGGTACGATGTGTTTTCAGCGGGTGCAGGCACCGGGCGATCCACTCTGTGTACGCCATTTCCGTGCGCAGCAAGTCGTGCTTATCAACCTGGGATGCATTCGCCAAATTCCACAGCGACTCGCGTAAACGTTTGGAAAATGGGACTGACCTGACCTGCAATACCTCTACGCCAGCCATTCGACCACCCGCCTCGGAGAACCGGACCAAGCACAAATCCAGTCCATCCAATGATGTCCCGGTATTCAGACCAAGGATATTGAGGTGAGTCAGTGATCGTAGACGGTCCAATGGGTGTTGACGAGCGCGGCTCATGAGATACGCTGGCCCTCGTCGCGCCAGTAGGCGATAGCCCGTCGCTGCAGCTCGCGATCGTTGCAGATGATCGTGCGGTTACAGCCCGCGCGCAGCGCTTTCGGAATGACGTGTTCGATCTTATAGTACTTTGTGATGGCACCCATTGCCAGGTCATCGGTCATGATCAAACCCAGGTACCCCAATCGTTGGCGGAGCAGTACGCTGACAATAATCGGCGACAGACACGACGGGTTCTCGGGATCGAATCCCATCATGATCTGATGGCCGATCATGATCGACTTCACACCGGCGGTCACTGCCGCACGAAAGGGGATCGCATCGAGGTCTTCCCAATCCGACGGCGGCGTACGTTCCGTCGCCTTGTCCGTGTGTGGATCGATGGCGACACCGTGCAAACCGGGGAAATGCTTCGCGCAGGCGATGACGCCGGTGTCCTGAATGGCCGGAATCACAGTCGCCGCCATCTCCGCGATCTGCTGAGGATCGTCGGAGAATGTTCGTGGATCGAGCCACTCGGTTCCGAACCCGCCCACATCAAGCACGGGAGCCAGCAAAACATTAATCCCAAGCCGCATCAGCCGTTCCGCGACGGCGGCATAGGCATCACGCAGTGTCGTGAGCGGCTCAGCCGCATACGTGCGCAATTCCAGCATCGACTCCGCTGCCTCAGGCAACCGACGGACCCGTCCGCCTTCTTCATCAATCATGATCAGGAACGGTCCGGGGCTGGCGGCGGTCAGCTTCTCGGTCGCAGCGCGAACCGTGTCGTCATCAGGAACATTGTCCTGGAACAACACCACACCGGACACGAGCCCATCGCCGATCCAACCCAGCAACTCGTCATCCGGTGTCGGACCACTGTATGACAGCACGAGCGGGGATACTGTGTTTTCCGTATTGGCCATGGCACGCCACCTCCAACCGTAAGAATCACCCGCCGCGTGGGCGGCGCAAGGATGGAATGGGCAATACGATGGGAATTACTAGGTGGTACAGACGAGATTCTTCCCGGCACCCTTCGCGCGGTACAGAGCTTGATCGACCGAATCGACCAGCGCGTCTTCCGGCCGGCCGTTCTCGGGATAACACGAGGCCCCAATCGACACCGTCAGACGGATCGGCCGGCCATCGGCCGCTGTGGCCAAATCGGCTCGCTCGACGGTGCGCCGAATGCGTTCGCCGATTGTGTGCGCTTCTTCAATTCCGGTCTGCGGCAGGATAATGATGAATTCCTCACCGCCGTATCGCGCGAGAATATCGACGTCACGGATACAGCTTTGAATCACCTCCGCGAGTCCGCGCAGTGCCGCGTTGCCCATCTCGTGGCCAAACTGATCGTTGAGCCGCTTGAACCAATCAATGTCGACCATCAGGAGGGAGAGCGGCTGATCGTAACGGACCGAACGCCTCCGCTCATCTTCAAGGCGTGACCGGAAATGGCGGTAGTTGAACGCGCCGGTCAGTTCATCGACAATTGTCAGCTTCTCCATCCGCTGATGAAGATCGGCGTTGACCAGAGCCATCGCGGTTGAAGCCGCCAGAATCGACAGTACGCGCTCCTCCCGGTCGCCAAACGCGCTCACCTTGGGGGACTCAGCGCTCAACATGCCGATGACACGCCCCTCCGAGATCATCGGTACCAGCAATTGTGACCGAAACGGATGCCCGTCAATGATCTCACGGCCTGCATGACGGTCGACCACGCGGACAATCTGTCCCCCGTCAATCACCCGGCGGAACTGTTCGTTCATCTTCGCCCGGCGTGGCTGGGCGAAATGGGAACTCTGCTCCGGATCGGCACGGCCCTGCAGCCAGAGGGTACGGGCATTCGCATCCCAGGTGTAGAGTTCGCAAATCGGAAAACTGAGTACGGAACGCGCGATGTTGAGTACACGATCAATGACCACTGCGACCGACAGCACCTCGGCCAGCGACCGCGATGTTTCGTAGATGGTTTCCAGTTGGCTGTGTGTGCGCTCGAGTTCGGTAGTACGTTCGTTGAGTTTGTCGAGCGCGCTCAACAGCCGTGTTTCCGACTGACGGATGATACGCACCGCCGACCCAGTCGCCACCGTGAACAGACCCAGCATGATCACTCGAAACGCGAAGTTAGATAACCCATTCGGCTCGACATGTGGCATCGCCACAATGTAATAGCAGATACAGACAATGACCGCCGCCAGCAGTCCCAATCGCAATCCCTGGTAAAAGGCCACGAAGGGAACCAATGCGAAGAACAATAAATAGAAGTTGCTGGCCATGCCTCCGGTGAGGTAGATCAACCACCCGACGCAAAACAGGTCGAGCGCCAACACCGGCCAGAACACGGCGAGGAACCCGATCAGATCCAATCGCGTGAGCACCAGCGCCGTGATAACCGCGAGCAGATAGCCGCCGACAATCCACGTACTCGACTGTGTCAGGTGAATGCTGGACCACGAGAGCAGCACCCAGGCGAGCAGACCCAACATCATCAGGCCATGCAAGGCCCAGAAGCCGTGCTCGACACGAGGCGCAAAGGAGGAGTACGAGGAGCGAATCCAGCGCATTGACAGATGGGTCCCTTTCGAGCCGTGATGGCCCTGCAACTAACTCTTTGTATCGGCATGAGATAGACCGCCCTACACTACGCCGGTGAAGGAGTCCCGCCCCGTTGGCAGATTCCGTAAACAGGTGTGATGAAGTCCGCTTATTGGTAAATTCTGTTGCTTTCGGTGTGCGTGCGCATAGTATTCGTGCGTGGAAACAATCCCCTCCGGTGCACGTAATCAGACAGTGGGCGGGACCCTGGTCCCAGTTGATTGGGACAGAAGGAGTTGAGACGGATGTCCAGAAATCGCCATACGTCGTTACGACACGTCGCGTTGATCGCTGTCCTCAGTATCATGACCGGCCTGACCGTCATGGCCACCGGCAATCAGGCCTCCGCAACCGAATTTCGCGGTGGGGATGCCGTCCATTTGCGCGATGGGGAGATCTTAGACGACCTGTTCATCGCCGCCGGGGATGTCAGTGTCAACTCTCATATCGTCGGCGATCTGTTTGCCGCCGGTGCAACGATTACGGTCGGTGATTCGGCGGTTATCGAAAACTCGGTGGCCGCGGTCGGCCAGCGTGTGGACATCAACGGCAACATCATCAATTCCGCGCGCGCCTTTGCCCAGGACATCAGCATCCGGGGACACATTGAACGCAACCTGATTGCATTTTCCGCAACACTCATCCTCGATGAGGCGGGTTGGATCGAAAACGATATCACGGCGTTCGGCGGGAAGCTGATCAGCGGCGGGCGAGTCGGCGGCAACATTACCGGTGAAGCCGAAGAAGTCGTCATCTCGGGACAAGTCGATGGCGACATCGACGTGACCGCCGGTGAGGTCATCGTGCTGTCGTCAGCGATCGTTGGCGGCGAACTGCGCTACGAATCAGAACAAGAAGCAAACATCGACGAGGGCGCGCAAATCTTTGAAGGTGTCGAACGGGTTGCGCCCAAGGCCAAAGACACCGGGTATTCGCTGGGCAGTCTGCTGTGGGATGCGTGGTGGTTTTTGGCGGCGTTCATTGTCGGTGTCGTGGTGCTGGTGCTGTTCCGGCGACTCACACTCGACGTCAAAGACACCGTACTGACATCATCGCTGGTGAGTCTCGGATTGGGTTTTTTGTTTCTGGTCTGTTTGCCCGTCGCAGCGGGCGTTTTGGTCATCACCTTGCTGGGCGTTCCCCTGGCGATTCTCGTGATGGCCGTCTGGGCGGTGCTGTTGTATCTGGCCAAGATCCTGGTTGGATTCGCGGTCGGTGAGTGGCTGCTGGCGCGGTTCCGCGGCGGACGGACGTCCCCCCCTGTGATATCGCTCATCGTCGGACTGCTCATCCTGACATTTGTCACCTTGATCCCCTACGTCGGTTTCCTCGTGAAAGTCATGATCGTCTCGCTGGGATTCGGCGGGTTCTTCATCACGGCGTACCGATACCGGACGCGGGCGGCGTAGTGTGATCTCTTGCGAGGGTGCGCAGGTGTGAATGTCGCACTAAGACTCGGGGTACACTGACAGCCTCATGTGGTGTTAACTAGCGCCGTAGGCGCGGCACAACGTAGCACCGGGCGTCAGCCCGGTGAATGGGGGAGCCGACTTTCTTCGAAGCCCCATAGGGGCGATACATAAGTGGTGTCGCCCCTACGGGGCTTTGTGCAATCGAGGTTTCCGATCACCGGGCTCACGCCCGGTGCTACGTTGTACCGCCGCTACGCGGCTCATTGTGTCATAGGATTGTGAGCTACGGAACTAAGCGGGCTTGCTGTACTTTTCGATCCCGGCCTACGCCGCCCCGCAACACTTCTTGTACTTCTTGCCCGATCCGCACGGACAGGGATCGTTGCGTCCGACTTTGGTGGTGGCGCGTTTGGATGGCTGTTTCTTGCCGGCAGTACGCGACTCTTCGGGATTGCCTTCGTATCCCATCGCCGTCGCTTCTTCGTGAATTTCTCTGGTCGGCGTTTGCTGCGTTTGTTGCTCCGGGGGCGGTTGTGCAACTTGCAGACGGAAAATCATCTCCACCGCTTCGCGATCGATTGTCTGGACCAGGTCCATGAACATCGCATACGCTTCTTTCTTGTACTCGATCAACGGATCCCGCTGACCGTAGGCACGCAGCCCAATGCCCGTCTTGAGCTGATCCATTTCGTAGAGATGTTCTTTCCACCGTTCGTCAAGCACACGCAGAATCGCAAAGCGTTCGAGCTGACGCATCACCGGCGGTGTCACCGCCTGCTCTTTGTTTTCGTAAACCGTCATCGCCTGGGCTTTGACATGTTCGATCAATCCGGCGTGATTCAGTTCCTTCACCTCCGGCTGTTCGAAATCGATGTCGACGAAGACCGTCTTCATCAGTTCGAGACGCAGCGATCCGGTGTCCCAGTACTCCGGCGCCGACGGATCGGCGCAGTGCTTGTGCACCAGATCCTCGCACACGTTCATGATCAATTCGACCGCCTCCTCGTGCATGTCCTCCTGTTCGAGCGACTGCGCCCGGCGGTTGTAGATCACCTCACGCTGCTGGTTCATCACGTCGTCGTATTCGAGCAAATGCTTTCGCACACTGAAGTTCTGCGACTCGACGCGCTTCTGCGCGCGTTCGATCGCCTTCGTCACCATACTGTGCTCGATGACTTCGCCTTCCTCGACACCGAGACGATCCATAATTCCGGCGATACGTTCGGAACCGAACAGCCGCATGAGATCGTCTTCGAGCGACATGTAGAACCGCGACGATCCCGGATCGCCCTGACGTCCGGACCGTCCGCGCAACTGGCGGTCGATGCGGCGCGCTTCGTGACGTTCCGTGGCGATGATGTGCAACCCGCACGGGACCGCATCATGGCATTGCAATTCGTCAAGCAGCGGGCAAACCTCTTCGGTTTCATCCGGCTTGATGATCAACGCGCAACTCGGATGCTTGACCACACTCTCGGCGAGTTTGATGTCCGTGCCGCGTCCGGCCATGTTGGTTGCGATGGTGACGTGACCCGGTTCACCGGCGCTGCGAACAATCTCAGCTTCCTGCTGATGGTATTTCGCATTGAGCACCGAATGAGGAATTCCCGCACGTTTCAACATGCGCGCCAGCGTCTCGGAGACTTCCACCGAGACGGTGCCGACGAGCACCGGCCGTCCGGCGTTATGCTGTTCGGTGATCTCCTCGACAATCGCATTGTATTTTTCGCGACGGGTGCGGAAAATAACATCTTCGTAGTCGATGCGACGCACCGGTTCATTCGTCGGAATCGCGGTCACGTCGAGCTTGTAGATATCAAAAAACTCACCCGCTTCGGTGACGGCGGTACCGGTCATACCGGCGAGTTTTGTGTACAGACGGAAGTAGTTCTGCAAGGTGATCGATGCCAGTGTCTGCGTTTCGGCTTCGATCTTGACCTTCTCTTTGGCTTCAATCGCCTGATGCAGGCCATCGGAGTAGCGCCGCCCCGGCATCATGCGCCCGGTGAATTCATCGACAATAACAACCTTACCGTCCTGTACAACATACTCATTGTCTTTCTCAAACAATGAGTACGCCTTCAGCAATTGCGAGACGATGTGAACCTTTTCAGACCGCTCGCCATGTGTGCGGTACAGATCGTTCTTTGCTTTGGCCTTTTCGGTCTCATCGAGGTCTTCACGTTCATCGATCTCCGCGACACCCTCGCCGATATCGGGCAACTCGAATAACGCCTGCTCTTCCGGCTTCAGGAAATTGATGCCATTGTCCGTGAGATCGATCGTATTGTCGCGCTCGTCGATCGTGAACAACAGCAGCTCGGCGATTTCGGGGATGCGTTTATCGCGCGTGAAGTCTGCTTCCACCCGCTGCAGCACACGCTTGACTCCGCCCTCTTTCAGGTACTTCATCAAGCGCTTGTTTTTGGGTGCACCTTTGCGCGCGGCGAGCAGTTTAATACCGCCTTCGTAAGTTTCGTCTTCATCTTCCGATTCGAACAGTTTGATCCCGTCGCTGACCAGGTCACTGACAATCTCGGTCTGTTTACGCATCAGCCGTTCGACCATACCGCGCATTTCGGTGTAACGCGACATGTCGGTGCGCCCCGTCGGACCGGCGATAATCAGCGGCGTCCGCGCCTCGTCGATCAAGACCGAGTCGACCTCGTCGATAATCGCGTAATGGAACGGACGGTGCACGCGGTCTTCCTTGCGCACGGCCATGTTGTCACGCAGGTAATCGAAACCGAATTCGTTGTTGGTGCCGTAGGTGATGTCGCAATTGTACTGGGCGCGACGTGACGGCGGATCCATGTCGTGCTGAATGCAGCCGACGGTCAGCCCCAGCCAGCGGTAGACCAGCCCCATCCATTCGGAGTCACGCCGTGCGAGGTAATCATTCACCGTGACGACATGCACACCCTTGCCTTCGAGCGCATTCAGATACACGGGCAGTGTCGCCACCAGCGTCTTCCCTTCACCGGTCGCCATCTCGGCAATCTTGCCCTGATGCAGCACCATAGCGCCGATGAGCTGCACATCGAACGGGATCATATTCCACGTCATCTGAAACCCGACAACGTCGAATGTACTCCCCATCAGGCGGCGGCAGGTGTCTTTCACCGTGGCGAAGGCCTCGGGCAGAATATCGTCGAGCGCTTCGCCCTCCTCGAGCCGGCGACGAAACTCATCGGTCTTCGCCTTCAGCTCATCATCGGAGAGCGACTGATACTCGTCGGCGTATTTGTTAACGGTCTCGACAATCGGTTCAATCTTGCGAATGTCGCGGTCGTGTTTCGACCCAAAGACCTTTTCGAATGCTTTTTCGATGAATGTCATATGGCTCTATTCTCTGGTTTCCACTTCGTATGGTCAGCGGCGAGTCGAATCCCTGGTAGCGGCCGGCGCTACGAATAGCGCTAAATCTCCGTCCGCCCCTCCAACGCCCTTAGCACTGTGTTGGCATCGGCATATTCGACGTCGCCCCCCATCGGCAGCCCTCGCGCAATGCGCGAGACCGATACGCCCAATGGACGCAGAATCTTGGCCAAATAGACGGCCGTCGTCTCACCCTCGGCGGTCGGATTGGTCGCGATGATCACCTCGTTGATCCCGTCATCCTTCACGCGCTTGACCAATTCTCCGATCTTCAACTCATCGGGTCCGATACCGTCGAGCGGCGAAAACACGCCACCCAAAACATGATACACCCCGCGATATGTTCCTGCTCGTTCAAACGCTAGAACATCATGAGGTTCCTCGACCACGCAGACCAGCGACGTATCGCGATCAGTCGAGCGGCAGATCGGGCACGGGTCATCGTCGGTCACATTGAAACAGACCGAGCAAAACCGAATCTTCTCTTTGACGGCGATAATCGCATCGGCCAGCGACCGCGCCGAGTCCACCGGCGCCTGAAGCACATGATACGCCAGACGGTACGCCGTCTTTTTACCGATACCGGGCAGCTTGGCAAACTGCTCGATCAAGTGTTCGAGTGTAGCGGATGTGTTGGTCATGTCAGTGGTTTGTGAGGCCGCTCGCTCAATTCGCCCCTCACCCCGGCCCTCTCCCCTTCCGGTTTTATGGATGGGGTGAGGAGGAAAAGCGTGTCACAGCTTCACCTTCATCTCAAGTCCCTTTGCTTACTCAACTACTCCCCTGCTCACCCGCTCTACAGCCCCATGCCGGGCAGTGGCATTCCACCGGTGATCTTCGACAGGCTCTCGGTCTGCAGCTCGGTCGCTTTTTCGACTGCCTGGTTCACTGCCGAGACGACCAGCTCCTCGAGCATCTCGGTTTCCTCGGCGTTGACCACTTCCGGGTCGATTTTGATTTCGAGCAGGTCACGGCGACCGTTCACGATGGCGCGCACCATTCCGCCGCCCGCGGAGCCTTCAACCGTCTCGTTTTCGAGTTCGGCCTGAACCTTCTCCATCTCGGCTTGCATTTTCTGCACTTGTTTCATCAACTGATTCATGTTGGCCATGGTGTCCTCCGGACTCGTCTATTCGATAATCTCACCGTCGAAACGGCGGATAATTTCCTGCAGATTGTGATCGCCGGCGATGGCGTCGTCGTGGTCCGTCGTCTGCGGTTTCGCTTTCGGCTTGTGTTCACGTGCCTTTGGCGACGGTTCTCCCTGCTTGACATGAATAGTAACCCGCACCCCTTCGCCCAACGCGCGCGCGATTTCCGCATGAATGAGATCACGAACCGGCTTGGTGCCAAGCTGTTTCTGATGAAACGGCGAACCGTGATAGACATTCAAATCGAGCATGCCCTCACCGGTGCGTACGAGTTCGGCCTGCCCCAGGATGGCCCGCAGCGTTGGACGCGACTCACAAATCGATTCCAGAATGGGCTCGAAGTCGATGTCCGGACCGGTTTGCTTTGGCCGTGACGGTTTCTCATCGGCGTCGTCCGATGGTGGCGCCTCCATTGTCGCCACCGCACTGGCTTCAGCCCGTGGACGATCCTGATATCCGCTATGGCGCGGACCGGTGGACGGTGAACTGGATGGACGTACCGCCGGCGCCGGTGCACGCATCGCCGGCGATGAAGCTGTTGGACGCGACGTTGCCGTTGGCGACGTCGTATTGTTCGACGATCCGAATAGCGACGGTTCGCCGCCGGCGGAGTTATCCAGCCGGTCGACGAGGGTGCGAATATCAATCGAGCGATCCATCTTGCTCGCCCGCATTACATACAGTTCCACTTCGAGTCGCGGATGCGGGGCTTTGCGCAGACGGTTCACCATTTCGACTGTCATCGTCACCAAACGCAGCAGATCGTTTTCTTCGAACGCACCAGCCGACTCCCGGTAACGTGTCACAATGTCCTGATTGAGCGATTCATCGGCAAACCGATCTCCCAGGGCGCGGGCAAACAACAGACGCTTAATGTGCTCGGCCAACTGACGAACATACTGCGTCAGGTCACGTCCCAACCGCGCGACGCGTCCGACCACGGCCAGTGCGGCTTCGGCATCATGCGCCGCAAACGCATCGGTCGTTTCAAACAGAATCTCGGTATTGACCAGTCCCAATGCTTCGTGCACCAGCTCGGCGGTAATCTGCCCGCCGGTGTACCCGGCCATCTGATCGAGAAGCGATTCGCCGTCACGCATCGAACCACCGGCTTCGGTTGCCAGAATCGTCAGCGCATCGTCGGTGATGTCGATCTCTTCCTTGTCAGCGATATTGCGCAGGGCTGCTTCGAGGGGAGCGTGGGAAATCAGACGGAAATCGAATCGCAGCGTGCGTGAGCGCACCGTCGGCGGGACTTCGTTCGGTTCGGTCGTCGCAAAGATGAAGACCACCGACGGTGGCGGTTCTTCGAGCGTTTTCAGCAGGGCATCGAATGCCGAACGCGACAGACGGTGGACTTCGTCGATGATGTAGATTTTGTAGCGCGCCGACACCGGCACATACCCGGCACGTTCGCGCAGATCGCGGATATTGTCGACCCCGGTGTTTGAGGCGGCGTCGATTTCGAGGACATCGAGGCTGTTGCTGGTTTTGATCGCCCGGCAGTGCTCGCACTCGCCACAGGGAGTCGGTGTCGGCCCGTTAACGCAATTCAGCGCCTTGGCCAGAATCCGGGCCGTCGTCGTCTTACCGGTCCCGCGCGGACCGCAAAAAAGGTAGCCGTGATGAATCCGTCCGCTCGAAATCGCATTTTGCAGGGTTTGGGTGACCTGCGGCTGTTCGAGGATTTCGGCGAACGATTGCGGGCGCCACTTGAGTGCGAGGGCTTGGTAATCCATCCATGGTCCTCAGAAGCCTAAGTCGTTCAAAAATTTAGGGTCCGTGCACCCGCCGTTGACCCCGATCGATCGGCCCGACCGAACAGCCAACTCCAACCGGGCAACCCTACGGCACACGGAAGCGGTCGCCGACCGCTGCTACCTTCCGGTCCTGACGGGGTTAAGCGAGTTTCCGTTGCGTAAGACCCGGCCATCAACATCGCTTATCCGGCCGGAAACCCACCAATCTGGCAGGCCGCGGGCGGTTTTCAGCCCCGGTATAGCGGGTTCCGGGTTACAGGGCACCGCTAACTCCCCACCTAGCACGAACCCACACGAGTATACGCCTCATGATGGGGTGCTCTCAAGTCATTTTGGTGTATAGACAAAGCAAACGCCGACCTGAGACATAGGGGCGTAGCGGAGATCCCTGACACGAGCATAAGAGCTTGCGAAAT
>WJJR01000250.1 GCA_014729565.1 Candidatus Zixiibacteriota bacterium
CCTTCGGTCGGCAGCCGTTTGCCCGCCCAGCGGGCATAGGCATCGGCTTCGTAGTAGCTCACGTGCACGACCGGCTGCATCGGATCGAGTGTCTGCATGCCGTCGAGGGTCATCTCGTGCCACTCACCGTCGCGTTCTTCCCAATAAAACGGCGCGTTCCATTCGTGTTCCTTGACGGTCGCCCATCCATCCGACAACCACAGCCGCGCATCCTGATAACCGCCGTCTTTGATGAATTCGAGAAACTCGCCGTTGCTGATCAACCGATCCATCAGCCGGTAATTCTGCAGCAGGATCTGATGACGCGGCCGTTCGTTATCATAGGTGAAGTCGCCCCCATTGGCGCCGATCTCGACAATTCCTCCGTCGAAGTCAACGAACCGCGGCGGTGCATACGGCGGCACCGAACCGTCAGCCGGCTTGTGCTGTTGTGTCGGTCTCCCCTGGTACGCCGGCAGCATCGGATTCGACGCGAAGATGTGTTTGAGGTCCATCATCAGCAGCTCCTGGTGCTGCTGCTCATGATTGATCCCAAGTGTGACCAGTTCGGCGATCGTTGCCCAGAGAGAATCATCTACGGTTTCCATCAAATCGCCCATCCGCTGGTCGATGGTTTGACGATAAGCGTAAACGTCTCTCACCGTCGGACGCGACAACGTCCCGCGTTTCACACGATCATTCCGGGGGCCGAACGATTCATAATAGGAATTGAAGATGTAGTAATATTGGTCGTGGTGCGGGGTGTAGCCGGTGACGAATTCATGGAGAATGACACGCTCAAAAAACCACGTCGTGTGCCCCAGATGCCAGTTCGGCGGACTGACATCATCGCACGTTTGCATCACATAATCTTCCGTCTCCAACGGACGGCACAGAGCTTCCGATACCTGCCGGGTACGAACAAATAATTTGATCAACTCGGTGCGGTCCATCGCGCAATGCCTCTCGTCTACATCGTTTGGCTCAGGTCGCTGTGATCGTTCTCGATGTATCAACTCCTGCGGTACTCATCCGGTTCCCGCGCACGAACAGCTCCGTCACGCCCGATGTGGGTAATCGTTGAGATCACAGCGGCACGATCCGTGCCAACGGTAACGGTCACTCAATCATCGTGTCAAGTCTGACACACTGTCAATCGATCATCTTATGCAAACGGGGCGCTGCATTCAAGCAGCGCCCCGTGATAAAACGCTTCGCGTGTCAGGCTTTACACGATTTTAGCGGTCGATTTCACCTAATACGATATCCAATGAGCCAACCACCGCCACGATATCGGCGATCAGCATCGGCTCGGGCGACGATTGGACGATTGCGTCCATTGCCGATATCGCCGTAAAGCACGGCGAGCGCGCCTTGCACCGCGTCGGGATATCCTTACCGTTGGCGATGATGTAGTAGCCCAGTTCGCCGCGCGGCGTCTCGGTGCGGTCATAGATATCACCGGCCGGGACACGTACCTTGCGCGGAATCTTCTCTTTCACATCACCTTCGCTCGGCAGTTTGTCGAGCGCCTGATGGCAAATACTCACCGATTCGGCCATTTCGTAGATGCGCACCATGTAACGATCCCAGCACGAGCCGATCGGCCCGTGGTCGCCGCTACCGACAATCACTTTCCAATCAAACTGGTCGTAGATCGAGTACGGATCGTCACGCCGCAGATCCCAGTCAACACCCGACCCGCGCAGGTTTGGTCCGGTCACGCCGTAGGAGATCGCCACTTCCGGCGGCAGAATACCGACATTCGCCGTGCGCTCGATGAAGATGTGGTTGTACGAGAGAACATCGTTGAAGTCTTTCAGCTTCGGCTCGAAGTACCGCAGAAACTGGCGCGCCTTGTCGGTCCAACCCTCGGGCAAATCGCGCGCCACACCACCGACCCAGATGTAGTTGTACAGCATCCGCGCGCCACTCAGCCACTCGAACAGATCGAGAACCATCTCGCGGTCGCGGAACGCCCACAGAAACGGCGTAAACGCCCCCAGATCGAGACCGTACGTACCGAGTGCCACCAGGTGGCTGGCAATGCGCTGCAACTCGCAACAAATCACCCGAATGTACTCAACCCGCTCCGGCACCTCAATGCCGAGCATCTTCTCAACCGCAACGGCCAATCCCATATTCTGGCTCATCGCCGCCAGATAATCCATGCGGTCGGTGAACGGCATGATTTCAGGATAGGTCAGGTTCTCGGCGTGCTTCTCGAAACACCGGTGCAGATACCCGATGTGCGGTTTGACTTCCTTGACCACCTCACCATCCATGGTCAATTCCAGGCGCAGCACGCCGTGCGTCGACGGGTGCTGAGGGCCCATGTTGACCTTGTAGGTGTCGGTGATATAGGCGCCGGAATACTTGTCGGGGGGACCGACGCTGATCAACAGATCATCGTCTTCCATTTCGTAACGCGGCGGAGCCTGCGGGGCAAATAAGTCATCCATCGTCGTACTCACTCCGGGAGTGATTTGTGGTTCATGATCCGGCGGTTGATTCGGTCACCAGCGGTACCAGATGTTTGTCTTCATCCAACGCGAACCGTTCACGCCAGCGGAAGCGATTCCCGCCAACGACATACACATACACCCAGCCGATGTCCTGGCTCTGTTCGATCTGTGGCAGTGGCCAGCCCTGGGAACCGGCGGTGTAGGCGCCCTCGGCGAGTTCTTCCCATTCGTACACGATCCGGCCGCCACCGGTGGAGTCGGCCACAATCAGGCGGACACTCATCGGGCGGTGCACCCGAATGTGAAAGTACTCCTGGTAGTCGTCCGGTGGCGTTTCGAGACCTTCCATTGACGAGTGGGTCTCGACCATGATCGCCGTATCCGGGTTGAACGGGCGCAGCGTGGAATAGTTCGGGGCCAAACGCGTGAAACTCTGATCGCCCTCGATCAGGTATCCGTACGGTCGCTGGAACAGTTCACTGGAGCCG